>JBLIDB010000092.1:0-17711 GCA_047634015.1 Saprospiraceae bacterium | reverse complement strand
TGAATGAATATTAAAAAGTGATAATATGGAAACATATCAGAAATAATGGACATAACGTCATATAGCTTGTAATTCATATAGGGGTATTCACAAAATCCCCAATATCTACGATCTCATTTCATATACAATCACTTACAGGTGTTAGCCATAAACATGGAATTTTGTCCCTTTTAATTCTACGATTAACACTGATTTTTGGAATCTCAATCCAATGAAATGTAAGATAATTTTGTATCTGATATAAAGAAGCACGCGTTAATCCCACACTATACTTTGACATTTGTAATAGAATTTATAAGGCATATTTAGGGATAAGTATCAATAAAGCAATGGAGGCGATTTATTTGTAGTGAACAGGTATTGATTGCATAAGGATGCCGACGGACTTAAAGCTGTTTTATAGTTAAATAAAACAGATCAACTATAATAGTTCTCCTATATTCAAGATAAATAATAGTAAGATGAAAAATTTAGCCACTTCCAAATACATAATAAGTCTGATAGTCATAGTCTCTATATTGGCTTGGTCACAAGTCTATGGACAGAATAAGAGAAACGTTGATAGTAACTCTAAAGAATTCAAAGAGTATTGGTATGCAGGTGAAGCCGAGTTGACAAGGTATGAATTACAACAGGCGCGCTATGGTGAAGTTCATAAAGGAGATGCTGTACTCATCTTTGTTACTGAAGATTTTGACACAAAACATCAAGTTAAACACGAACATGGGGATAATAGCAATGCGACACCAATATTGAAACTGAACTTCACAAAGAAGTTTTTCACTGGAATATATCCATACTCTATGATGTCATCCACTTTCAGTCCTGTGAATGGAAATCCAACGATAAAAGTAACAACATCAACACAAGAATGGTGTGGACATACTTTTTCGCAATTGAATTTAAAAAACAATGAATATAAAGGGAGACTCCATTCTTATTTTCAAGATGAGGGAGATCAAGAGTTCTCATTAGAAGCGGTGTTATTAGAAGATGAGATTTGGACAAAAATCAGATTGAATCCATTTTCCTTGCCGACAGGTAGCATTAAGTTAATTCCCGGAACTATGTTCTTAAGGTTAAAACATGAGGATAGCGAAATTCAAAAAGCAATTGCCACAAGTACTTCCTTTAAAAACCCAGCGCTATCCAAGAAATCGCTAAGTAAATATAGACTTGAATATCAAGATATTGAAAGAGTATTAGAGATCACTTTTGAAGAAGCGTTTCCTTATAATATTCTACTCTGGGAAGAGACTAATAAGAGCGGGTTCGGGAGTAACGCAAAGATCATTACCACGCGAGCTGTGAGAACGCATTCAATTAAGACTGCTTATTGGAATCAGCATGATCTTTCTGACGCTAATATGCGTAAGAAATTGGGTCTTGATCTCAATAATTATTAGACATTTAAATGTATTCTGTTAGCCGAAATGATTGGGATCCAGATCAGGGAAACCTTGGAGTCTTTTAAGAGAATTTATTTTGTTTTAAGTGTGAGAGAAAACCACTTTGCAAAATGGAACTTTGGGCACTCAGCATATGAACTATGCAATAGCTCTTCCTCTCGCTTTCGCTAAGTCCTTCGCCAAATGCTTCGGCCACAAGAGAAAGCTTGAGCGAAGGCGCCATGTCCCATGGCAAAGGCGGGCAGATTTTTCTTGAAATTGGTAAATGCTGATTTATTACATTAAAATCTGCTAACCTCCTGAAAATGAATGATGCATTTTGCACTATGGAATTTGAAAACAACTTAATCAACTGCTAATAGAGTAAAGTAGCGTTTGGAATGCAGGAACAAATTGAAGTCAAAGACCAAATGTTTGGGAAACATTTGATAGAATGAGCGGCAAAGCGGTTGGGCGGCAAAGATTCCGGGCGGGTATTATTTCGCGAACCTTTTTTTGTTTCGTTATTTTTGACGACTGAAAAAAATAAAATTTAATACAAAATGGTAACTTAGCAATGAATGCCAAAGCGCTATTATGAAAGACTCCCTCCTCCTTATTTTAATCATTTCCATATTTCCTGGCTGCTTTCAAAAAGAAGATCCGCAGCAGCATGCAAAAGCATTAAAAATTGCAACACTTGAAACATCAACATTAGAGAAACTAAGAGTGAAATACCAAGACAAAGAACTGGTCGTAGATTTAGGAGTCGGACTTTGGGCGTGGCCTATGCCTATAGACTATGACCAAGATGGCGATTTGGATTTGGTGGTGTCTTGTCCTGATGTCCCATTTAATGGCACTTACTTTTTCGAGAATCCTACTGGAGATGCATTTCCGACTTTTAATCCACCAGTTAAAATCGCCAAGGGATCAAAAAACGTTCAGATCTCTTATCCTAACAATCAGCCAAGTGTAACCGTCGGGAATTTGGAATATAGAGACTTCATCAATACACAGTTCGAAACCGGAGTTTCGCTTTTTGACGCTGATAGTCTGGAGAATACACTTCAGAAAATCCGTTTCAAACAATGGAAATGGGTCGACTATGAGGATGATGGAGACATGGATATTATAATTGGAATGGATTCATGGGGAGACTATGGATGGGATAATGCTTTCAATAAACAAGGTGAATGGGTCAATGGTCCATTACAAGGATTTGTCTATTTAATCGAAAACGAAAAAGGAATTTATAAACTAAAAGGAAAAGTAGCAGCAGGAGGTGAACCTATCGATGTGTATGGTGCTCCGTCTCCCAATTTTGCAGACTTTGATGGAGATGGAGATCTGGACATCATCTGTGGGGAGTTTATAGATAAGATGACTTGGTTTGAAAACATAGGTAGCAGAACCGATCCAAATTATGCGGAAGGACGCTTGTTGGCTAATGACGATGGTATTCTGAAAATTGATTTACAGATGATTATTCCTACGGCGATAGATTGGGATAAAGATGGCGACCAGGATTTAATCGTAGGGGATGAAGATGGGAGAGTGGCTTGGATTGAAAATACAGGAAAAGTGAAAGATCGAATGCCCCTTTTTAAGTCACCACGCTACTTCCAACAAAAGGCAGATAATGTGAAATTTGGAGCTTTGGTTACACCTGTTTCGGTGGATTGGGATGACGATGGAGATGAGGATTTGATATGTGGTAATACCGCAGGGTATGTAGGCTTTATAGAGAATCTGGATGGTGCCAACCCTCCAAGCTTTGCCAAACCCGTATATCTGGATTCAGGTGACAAAACATTAAGAATCTTAGCAGGTCCTTCGGGATCAATTCAAGGACCATGTGAAGCCAAGTGGGGTTACACAACGTTGTCTGTAGCCGACTGGAATGGAGATGGCCTAAAAGACCTCATTGTAAATTCCATTTGGGGAAAAATCCTTTGGTATGAAAATAGAGGAACGTCAAAGATTCCGAAGCTTGCTGGCGCCCAATCTGTAGAAGTATCATGGAATGGAAAAGTACCTAAACCCAAATGGAATTGGTGGTCGCCTGAGCCTGCGGAATTGGCGACTCAATGGAGAACTTCTCCAATAGCCGTTGATTGGAATAAAGACGGGTTAATGGATTTGGTAATGCTGGATCATGAAGGTTATCTGGCCTTTTTTGAGAGATTTAGAAAAGGAGAAAAATTGCTATTGAAACCAGGAAACCGAATATTCAAATCTATGAATATATCCGCTTATAAAAGTAGACATGAGGTAGTGGCCCATAAAAGGAGTAATCAGGTATTGGATGATGAGTCTGGTCTCTTGCAACTCAATGCCAGTGATAACGGCGGTAGTGGCAGACGGAAATTTTGCATTACAGATTGGGATAGTGATGGTGATATGGATATACTGATCAATAGTGAAAGCGTTCACTTCTTGGAGAATACAAAAACGGAAGGCGGTTTTGTTTACTTTACAGATAAAGGAGCACTTACTGACGTCAAATTAGCTGGACACTCAACCAGTCCCACAGTTGTAGATTGGAATAGAGATGGCAAACTCGAACTGTTGGTAGGAGCAGAAGATGGACATTTTTATTATTTAGAAGAATAGTATTGTTTAGCATCTTTTAAGAAAAAAGTAAACTTAGTCCAATGTCTTTCTTTTATAAGAGAAAGATGTTCAAATAGTAAGCGAGATGCCACAGAAGTTCCCGAAATAAAAAGTTCTTCTTCTAAAAGCCAAGTATTACTAAGGTGTCGAGTAGTATGAAGTTTACGTAATGAAGAATTGTAGGAATTATTCCAAGACTATCTTTATGTATTTTGGATCTCTTAGCCGCCACAAAATACCGTCAATGCCACATTGCCGAGTTGCCCTAAGTACATCTGATAAACAAGTGAGAGTATTGTTACAGTTGATTCCTTGTGAATGAATTCAAGATCTACGAAAAAACCTATCTATAAAGTTTGTTTGAAAGAAAGTTCAAAATTTATCCCCTTGATTTTGGAAGAGTACAGATATGAAACAAAGTAATTTTCGATTAATTATTCCCCATTATTTATTTCCGTGCAAATACATTGCACTCTGACATCGATATTTGTAGTTAAGTTCAAAACTTATACTATGTCCATGACGACCTCAACACTTATCGCATGCATTGCGGGCGCTTTTGCTTTAGGTGCTATATTATCTTATCTGATAGGTAAGAATGGGATGATCAGAAGATCTGTCTTTGAAGCATTGAGAGAGAAGCTCGGCGCCACTCAGAATGAATTAGATACACACCTTGCTATAGAAACCGAATTGCGAAATACCATCGCTACCATGAATTCAAATCTTCGCCAAGTACAAGCAATCAATCAGGAGCAAAAAACCCAAATAGCGCAATTGGATGCGCGATTTGGCGCGCTGAATGATGCGTACATAAAAGAAGAATCGCTAAACAAAGCTCAACAACAGAAGCTTGAGACTCACCAAGAACTCATGGATGAGATGAATAAACAGATAGCCTCCTATACGGCTAATAATCAAGCACTTTTAGAAAAACTCAAGACCCAGAAGGATGAGATGATTGAATTTAGAAGCCAATCAAACCTTCACTTCGAGAAGATTGCGAACCAACTACTGGAAGAGAAGTCCTCTAAGTTTGTAGATACCAACAAACTGAATATGGAGCAAATTCTCGCTCCTTTGAAAACTAAGATCAAAGAGTTCGAAGCCAAAGTGGAGACTACTAATAAAGAATCTATTGCACGACATTCATCACTTGGGGAGATGATCAAACAAGTCAATGAAGAGAGCAGGAGAGTAGCAAAAGACGCCAACAATTTGGCTAAAGCTTTAAAAGGAGATTTTAAGAAACAAGGAAATTGGGGAGAATTGATTCTGAGTTCATTACTGGACAAGTCAGGCTTGCAAAAAGATAGAGAGTACTTTCTCCAAAAATCCGAAAGAGATGCGGATGGAGCTTTGCAAAAACCGGATGTCGTCATTGAACTTCCTGACAATAAAAAGATCGTGATTGATAGTAAAGTCTCTCTCGTCGCTTATGATGCCATGGTAGCTGCAGATGATGAGACAGATGCCCGAAAGCATAGGCGCAACCATGCATTAGCCATTAAAAATCATATTAATGGACTCTCTGCTAAGAACTACCATGCCCTTTATCAGGTAGAGAGCCCGGATTACGTATTGATGTTCATACCTATTGATACGGCCTTCAGTTCAGCGGTCTCCGAGGATCATACTTTATTTGAATATGCATTCAATAAGAATATAATAATCGTTACAGCTTCTACTTTACTCCTATCTCTAAAGACCTTTGAAAGCTTGTGGAAAAACGAAAAGCAAAACAAAAATGCGCTTACTATAGCCGCTGAAGCCGGTAAGATGTATGACAAATTTGCAGGATTTGTAGAGGATATGAGGAAGATGGGGCAACAACTAAATACTGTCCAAAAAACGTATGATGGCTCGATGAAGAAGCTATCTGATGGAAGTGGTAATCTCGTGAGACGTGCAGAAAAAATAAAGCAACTTGGGGCAAATACGAATAAGGTGATTGCTCATACTATAAATGACAAATTATTGATTGAGCCAATTGGTTAATTTGAGGGAGAAAAGAACCTTGCGTAATAGAACCTTTTGTGATTGGTGATTTAGGCATTGGAAACGGAAACAAAGAATATAAAGCCCCAAAAGTTATATAGGACGGGGATGTAAATGAAGATAATTAAGGTATTTTCGCTTTAATTAGAAATTATATCACAACATTTCAGGATAGCTAAGTTCAAAAGAAATACAAAACGAAATGAAAAATATTCAAAAGCTTAAACAAGTGATGATCACGCTTATTTTAACAATATGCTTCATGAGTATAACTAAGAGCCAAGCCTCATTAGCAGAAAAATTAGGGTACGCACCTGATGACAAACTACTAATCATTCATTCGGATGATTTAGGAGTCACCCACTCCGAAAATATAGCTAGCATCCATGCAATGCGGGTCGGAATGGTCAATTCTGGAAGTATAATGATGCCATGCCCTTGGGTTCCAGAAATTGCGGCTTATGCGAAGATGGTTCCAAAGGCGGATCTTGGATTACATCTCACGTTGACTTCAGAATGGAAATCCATGAAATGGGGACCTGTCGCACCACTTGGAGAAGTCACAAGCTTAGTAGGAGCCGATGGGTACTTATATAAAGATTGTACGGAATTTGCAAAACATGCCGATCCTGTAGAGGCGAAGAAAGAGCTTAGAGCGCAAATAGAACTAGCTTACGAATTAGGAATCAAACCAACACATCTTGATTCGCACATGGGCTGTCTGATCTTTAGTTCTCCAGAAGTCTTTCAGGCCTATCTCGAACTCGGAAGAGAATTTGGGATTCCAGTTATGGTAGCGAGATTCTTTATGAAAGTCGCTTCACCTGCTTTTAAAGAACTAGTCACGCCATCAGATGTGCTGATTGAAACGATCTATACCGCATCACCAACGGATTATGCGAAAGGAATGCCTCAGTATTATACTAAGGTGCTTTCTAATTTGAATGCTGGGATACAGATACTTCTAATTCACACTGCTTACGATGACGCTGAGATGCAAGCGCTCTCTATCGACCATCCAGAGTGGGGTGCAAGTTGGCGGCAGGCAGACTTTGATTTTTTTACGAGTGAAGAATGTCGCGAGATTATAGAAAGAGAGAATATTAAATTGGTTACATGGAGAGAGATTCAAGGAGCCATTTATCCTAAATAGACATTTATTTATATAAAGAAACTATACTGTCGTACGCTTTAAAGAGGAAGATATTCTAATAGTAGACTTGAAAGCTACAAAGAAATAAAACTTAAAACATAAAACTCCCACTTTGTAAGATCTGTCGGCCCTCGGCTGAGGGAGCAAAATAGTTGTTATAAATTTGAAATTCGTTCCGAATATTCTCAGATTCTTTGTTACGAAATAGAAGGTCGACTTCAGTAAGAATCGAGGAAGCCATAGACTCGATTTGGGAGAAGTATTGCGATCAGAGGGGAAAGAATTTCATTTTAAAAATCTCCTTTTTCTGTTCGGGATTTGGGTACTCGAAATATGAATAAAAAGAATTAGAAATTAAATGTGAACTTATAATTCAGCCATTTAAATTTTCTACCTTACGTATAAAATAGATTTTATGAAGTTCGTACTTTCAATGATCCTTTTATTTGGACTCTTAGGCCTTAATGCACAAACCCAATCTTTACAATATTCCCCTCCATTGTCTTCTGGTCCTGCAGAGATGGTTGGAGTATCTCAAGAAAGGCTGGATAGAGTTGATCAGATGTGTCAAGAGGCGATAGTTGAGGGCCAAGTTCCAGGGATAGTCGCACTGGTAGCAAGACATGGTAAGATTATACTGCATAAGGCATACGGAATGGCAGATGTACCATCAAAAAGAATGATGGCAAAAGATGATATATTTAGAATAGCATCTCAATCTAAGGCTATTACATCTACTGCTGTAATGATGCTCTGGGAAGAAGGGAAATTCCAATTGAACGATCCTATTTCGAAGTACATTCCTGAATTTTCGGATGCCCAAGTCTTAGATTCTTTGAATACAGAGACAGGCACGTATACAACGACACCTGCTGACAAGCCTATTACTATTCGTCACCTACTTTCTCATACATCGGGTATAGGATATGGTGTAATAGATGGGGATCCAAGAATAAAGAAAATCTATGCGGATGCAGGGGTAACGGACTTATTTACAACTGAGAATATTAGCATAGAGGAGAGTGTGAAGAAATTAGCAAAGTTACCACTCCATCATAATCCAGGAGCTAAATTTACCTATAGTGAAGGATTGGATGTCCTTGGATATTTTGTAGAAATCATATCGGGTATGCCATTTGATCAGTATCTACGGACTCATATTTTTGATCCATTGGGTATGGATGACACTTGGTTTTATCTTCCTGAAAGCAAGCATAGTAGGCTGGTGACTATCCATAATAAACCCGACGGGGAATGGGCCTCTTTTCCAATGACATTCTACGATCCCGATTATCCTATCAAAGGAGCAAAGCGATTCTTCTCAGGCGGCGCTGGTCTATCAAGTACTGCCAAAGATTACGCTACATTACTACAGATGTATCTCAATGAGGGAGAGCTGAATGGTGTCCGAATTCTAAGTAGAACTACTATTGATGCTATTATGAGTAATCAGATTGGTGACCTATGGAAGGGGGGTGGCAAACATCATGGTTTGGCATTCTCAGTTCTTAATGAAGTAGGAGAAGATATGGGGGGTGTCAGCAGTGAAGGTACCTTCGAATGGGGCGGATATTTCAATACGCAGTATTTCGCTGATCCGGAAGAAGGAATCATCGGTGTCATAATGAAACAAACGCAACAAATTTCAGGAGATCAAACAGGCTGGAAGTTCCGACAGTTGATCGGGCAGATGATCGATGATTGATAGCGTACGGAATTCTTTTAATATCTTTAAGAAGTCATTCTCCCGTCTTTCTCTTAAAAGCGAAAGATCTTCATTTAGTAATCGGCAAAGGACAGAGCTCGGTACATTTAAAGTCTCTCTTTGTAAGACCTGTAAGGAATCGGCTGAGGAATATAAGGAGTTTGAAAGTCGAAATTTAATTATACATTGTACTATTGATGCGAAGAAGCACTGGGAAAGTGAAAAAGAGGATAGTTGATTTTTGATTCAAAAATAGATTTTCGTAATATCGAATTGTTTCAACTCACTACCCAAAAGTATTGGATTGACAGGTTTCGCTGATTTATCATTGTAAGAACAAGTAATTCAAACAATCAAATCATTCGTGTATCAATCTGCTTCTCTCGTTGCTATTTCTCTTTTTTTATCTTCATGCTCTTCCGATCCATGAGAAACTGTAACCTGTGTCAATGGTTCTTGCAATGACGGCATATGCGATTGTGCGTCAGGATTTAAAGGGGCGAGATTTGATGAGGTAGATTATAAGTTTGTAGGAGAATATGAGTCTACAATATTCACAACAATAAATTGCCTCAATGCTGCTGATAATGAAGCATTCGAAACCGATGAGGATCATGAATTTTGTGTTGTCCAAGGACCCAAAATATCTTGTCTACGAGTATTATTAAAGACTACCTGAAGAACAGCAAGTCTACAGAGGTGCCAATAGTTGTGGTTTCACTTGGAATTTAGGGCGTCAATAATCAGATGACAAGTAGAAATGATCAGTGATGCAATTAGCATCTATTAATTAGCTATTTTTAATTCTTAATTACTGAGAAGTGACTTAATAATACGTTTATCGTAACACAACCGTTCTAAGATAAATACTTTATAATTCATGCGCTTATATTGGGTTTTAATAAGTTTATTCAGTGTTACGGGTATTTTTGCTCAGGATGCTGCCCATGGGCCTTTTGATGATTATGCGTTACGTTATAATGCTGATGAGCTTAAAAAGACAAATTATATTGGGACTCCCTTTCTTAATGATGAATGGCGAAGAGCAGAAGTAATTATACAAGGTGATACCATACAATATAGAGAGGCAAAGTTTAATATTGAAAAGGATATAATGGAGATAAAGTCTCGAGGGGAGGACTTTTACATTCGAGGATCAAATATTTCTCAATTTCGATGGAAGGGTTACGAAGGGGAGGGGACAAGTTATTATAGACCTAATGTGTCACTTGTTCATTCGGACAAGGAGATAAAGGAATTACTAAGAACTACGGTTTTTGATGATTTTAAAATAATGAGTACTTACTGGGTTTTAATTCGATCTCCGAGCAGAGAGACACCTCAATTAGGAGGAAGTGTTAATGAAGGACGAATTATAATTCAACGGAGGCATTTTATTCTACAAGACAGTGAATTATTCACTATTAAAAGACCAAAGGATTTGTCTAAACATTTTAATGTAGAAGAAAGGAAAATTAAGAAAATTATAAAATCCAAGAAACGCAATATAGATAGGCATGAAGACTTAGTAACTTTGATCGATCAAATACAAAGTTGATGTCTGAGTCTTTACGGCTTTCCAAATTACTCAATAACTTGAATCCTGTGCTGGATGAGCACTTATACGTATTTGTTTGTACCCAAGATCTTGATAAAATAGGATTACAGGATATTCTATGTTTATATAAAGAGAAAGAAGGCATAACGCTTGTTCTCCCTCAAGAAATCGCGAATATTCATGAGTTGGAATACAGTGAAATATATGCCAAAATTTCACTTCAAGTATATTCCTCACTTAACGATGTTGGCCTTACTGCAGCAGTCTCTACTCAACTTGGAAATTATAATATTCCGTGTAATGTAATCGCTGCCTATCACCATGATCATATTTTTGTCCCTGCCAATCAAAAAAAGGAAGCGATGAAGGCACTTCTGGGTTTGCAATAATTAAGAAAGAAGAAGTAATTTTTTCTTAATATTCTAATTATCATTCCATTTCCGTGAGCTACTCTTTATTGCAGTTGGGAAATCCGAAGGAATAGTTTGTGTAACTTTTCCTGTCGCTGCCCATTCAGCTCCTCGTTGGAACATTGTCATAAATCCGACGCATTCCATGGAGTAGTCAGAGTGGCCCATGGCATTGTGGAAGACTCTTCCTTTGCCGAATTCGATAGCCGAGAGCATAGGTTCGTGGCGACCACTACCTTTCACGTCTTTAGCCCAAGGAGGGCCATTTTTCTCTTTATCAGAATAGGCAGTCCCAAGAATCGTCATATTCTCTGCTGGACCTCGAAGTCGGTCGTATAATTCGTCCTGAGTATGCAACCATTTTAAGGGTAATCCCTTGGTGATAGGATGATTTTGGTCTCTGTGGGTAATCAAGTATTCTTGCTGAGCCCCGTGTGATCCGCAAGGTCCCGTCGATGGATCTCTTTGATCCTTGTCATTCTTGTCATAGTAGGCGTAGTTTCCATAATCTTCGCCGCGGCCTCCCCAGCCTCCGACACCGATCATCTTGTTGTAGGCTTCCCAATCTCCCCAAGAGTTATTAGCTGCATGGATAACTACAAGTCCTCCACCATTCTGGATAAAATCTTCAAAATTGTTCTTAGTCGCTTCTGGCCAATCCGAAGCTTTCCATCCCAGGTTGGTGACAACTAAGTCATATTTCATGAAATCAGGATTGAAATCAGGATCTGCTTTTGGCTCTTCTACAGGACTTGTAGATACGCCTCCGTTTAGGGGGAATTCCGCTATAAGCTGCTCTCTTCTTTCTTTTCCAATAGTAGGATCTCCATCACTGTGTGGCCCTTGCCAGGTATATTTTTTCCTTTTTATAGCTACAGTAAACTTTCCCGTCTCTTCTAAATAGTCCTTTAGCATCATAGTCGTCATGGGCCAGATACCGTGATTGTTTTCCCCATCTATAATTAAGGCATTGAGTGTAACTTGCTCAGAACTCGTCATAGTTGACTTCTGGGCGCATGAGAAGAAGCATGTTATAGCAATAAAAAGCGTTATTAAAATATATGCCTGTCTGGATGAAATCATTTTGGTAAGAATTAAGATACTATTAAACAGTGCGTTAAAGTTAATGAAGTATTTAAGAATTTGATTCGCTTTCCATCCAAAGAGTTCCGAAGGTGGAGAAGTTACATCTATTGCTTACTTTGCCCTTAGAAAACCTAATTAGTTATGCCTTCAATTGTAAGAAGTATTTTGATTCTATTACTCGGCCTTTTTATAGGAGGTCTTGTGAACTATAGTTTAATCCTATTGAGCCCAATACTCATCCCACCTCCAGAAGGCATGGATCCTACAGATATCGCAAGTGTTAGGGAGCATTTTCATCTGATAGGTCCCAGACATTACATTATACCTTTTTTTGCGCATGCTTTAGGAACATTAGTGGGCGCATGGGTAGTAGCATCATTTGTTGAGACCAATAAAATACAATGGGCGATGGTATTGGGAGCTATCTTTATGATCGGAGGGGTAACTAATCTCGTAAGTATGAATTCCCCTGTCTGGTTTACAATATTGGATATAACGATAGCATATCTTCCTATGGCGTGGTTGGGATATATCTGGCGTCGGAAATAGTTTCTTTTAACATAATTCAATTCTCTAGAATAGGATTATAAGTGTGGGAGTGGCGTAAAGCTCAATTAGTCGATTCTTTTAATCATTTTTGTCTTCGATGGATGGATTGAATGTATGGCACATACTTATATATCTGGGGGCTGCTCAGGGAGTATTTCTTACGATAGTCTTTTTGTTTTCAGAGAAGTATGATAGAACCTCCACCAAATTTCTTGCGCTGGCAATATTTAGTTGTGCTGTTCTGAACTTCGGAACACCTTCTTATCATCTATGCTTACAATGTATTTATCCATTGTTTGAATTTATGCCACTTAATTGGTCTATAGTAGTTCCTTTCGCGTTGTATTATTTCATCCAATACTTATTAAAAGATGATTATCAGTGGAGTAGAAAGGACTGGGGAGCTTTATTACCAGTGCTACTCTATGGAATATTTGCTTTATCTTTTTTTGCTTACGCTATTGTTAAGGGAGTTGAGGGTACCAATTCCAGACTTCATCAAACAGGAAATGACATTTTTGAAGCGATAGCACTCCTTTATCTTTGTACTGTTTCTTATTTAATATTTAGAAAATTTAAATTTTTCGATAAGCGACTTTATGATCAATATTCCAATATAGAATCCAAGAGCCTGAATTGGTTAAGAAAGGTGTTAATCGGGGTCGTTATTCTTGCCTTTTTATGGACTTTAAGTGTTCTGAATGAAACATTTCAATGGTATCCAATTAGCCTTTTTTCGTACCCAGTTATGATTGGTCTTTCGGCTATCATTTATTGGGTGGGCTATACGATGTACTTACGTAAAGACTTGTTTGAAGTGGATGAAGGCGTTGTAAGTCTTCAAGATAATTTGGCCGTAGAAAAGAATAATATTTCGAATAAAGCAAAAGACCACTATCAAAATTTACTCAACGTGATAACATCTAAGAAGCTATTTCTCGACCAAGAACTCAGGATGTCAACGTTGGCATTAGAGACAGGGCTTAGCAATGGCTATCTTTCGCAGATTATCAATCAAATGGAGGGAAAGAACTTCTTTGATTTTATCAATTCGTATAGGGTAGAGGAAGTGATACGCTTAATGAAAGACCCTAAGTTCTCGCATTTTTCTTTACTCGGACTGGCTCAGGAGGCTGGATTTAAATCTAAGTCCACTTTTAATCCCGTCTTTAAAAGGACAACAGGCCAAACGCCTTCTGCATTTCGCAAGCAACTTCTATCAACCTAATGCTTCATTCAGGACGCTATTATTTCTCTATTTCAAATCGAATCTGCCAATTATAATAAGGTCTAATAAAGTAAGTAATTGAGTAAACCAGTAACTTGGTTTTAAAGGTTAAAAAATATGTCAATAGAGTTATTTAGAACGGAAGTTCGTGCATTTTTAGAGGAGAGTTGCCCTGTGTCTATGAGACAACCGGCAGTAAAAGAATCAGATACTTTTTTCGGCGGGAGAAATGCCTCTTTTTCAAGTGAAGATCAAGAAACATGGTTTCATGCTATGGCTGATAAAGGGTGGACAACCCCAACATGGCCAAAGAAATATGGAGGAGGAGGACTCACTCAGGAAGAAGGTCAAATTTTAAAAAAAGAAATGGCTGCATTGGGTTGTAGATTACCATTGCTTAGTTTCGGAATATGGATGTTAGGCCCGGCATTATTGCAATTCGGATCTGAAGAACAACGAGAGAAATATCTACCCGATATCATTAAAGGCAAAATATGGTGGTGCCAAGGGTATAGTGAGCCAGGAGCAGGATCGGATCTTGCAGGCCTTCAGACTACTGCCGTAAGTGATGGAGACGATTATATTGTTAACGGTCAAAAAGTATGGACTTCTTATGCGGATAAATCGGACAAAATATTTGCCCTCGTCCGCACGGATCAAGGTGCCAAAAAGCAAATCGGAATAACATTTTTATTGATAGATATGGATGCTCCCGGTGTGAGCACAAGTCCAATCAAATTAATAAGTGGTAAATCTCCATTTTGTGAGACTTTCTTTGATAATGTTCGGGTACCAAAAGCAAATGTAGTTGGCGAAGAAAATATAGGATGGACGGTTGCTAAATATCTGCTTACTCATGAACGATCAGCGATCAGTTCGGCTGTTGATGGAGACGTTCTTACGCCACTTTCGTATTATGCGAAGAAGTCACTTGGAACGGACGCTAATGGGAAAATTGCAGACCCAATACTACGCGCGGATATAGCTGCTTGGGAAATAGATGCCGCTGGATTCAAACTCACCTTAGATAGAATCAATGAGGAGATGAAATCAGGTCAACCGATTGGTGCTAAATCTTCTTTCATGAAGTATTACGGTAGTGAATTGAATAAAAAGAAATACGAATTGAGATTAGAATGTGAAGGTAGAGATGCCCTTGCTTGGGATGGTGAGCAATATCAGGATGGGAAAATTGCAAGACAATTCTGCCGAACGAAAGGAAACTCTATCGAAGGAGGCACAAGTGAAATTCAATTAAATATTATATCGAAGCATATCTTAGGATTGCCGTCAAAATAAAAGAAAATAGAAATGGGATACGTATTGACAGAAGAGCAACGATTGCTCAAGGATTCAGCCAAGGATATTTATAAAGCAGCTCCAGTAGCTACAGTTAGAGAATTGCGTGATAATAAGGATGCAAATGGATATTCACAGGAATTGTGGAATTCAATAGTAGAATCAGGCTGGCTTGGCCTGGCTGTAACGGAGTCCAATGGTGGACTTGGATTTGGACTAAGGGGAGTAGCGGTAACTATGGAGGAAGCGGGAAAGAGTTTATCTGCCTCACCTTTACATAGTGTAGTTACGTCCAGCAGTGTAATTGAAAAATATGGTAGCGATGATCAGAAGTCTCTTCTTGAAAACATCGTAATGGACGGAAAGATCATAGCGCTTGGGATACAGGAAGGAGCATTCTATAATCCGCAAAGTCCGGGTTCAACGATTAGTAACAATGGGACTACGCTTAGTGGTTCGAAAGATATGGTTGCTGATGCTCATACTGCAGATCATTTAATTGTTTCGGCCATGGATGGAGATGAATTGAGCTTTTATCTCGTAAGCGCAGATACGGAAGGCGTGAGTATAGAAAAGGAGTTCTTTATGGATAGTCGATTCTATTCTAAAGTACAACTTAGTAATGTCAGTGTCAGCAGTGGAATGAAGCTTGGGAAATCAGGAGAAGGGAAGCATATTGCAGATCATATTACTAATGTAGCGTCTGTACTAATTGCGAACGAATTGGTAGGATTGATGTCTGAGGCTTTCGAGCGGACCTTGGCCTACTTAAAAGAGCGCAAGCAGTTCGGAGTAACGATTGGTTCTTTTCAAGGCCTACAACATCGTGCTGCAGATACCTATGGAGAAATTGAAATCGCAAAGAGCTTAGCTGCTAAGGCTTGTATGGCTCTCGAATCTGGAGATGTAAGCGCCGCTGCATTATGCAGTGCTGCCAAAGCGAAATGCGCCAAAGTATCACGAGTTGTTACAAATGAAGGGGTTCAAATGTTTGGTGGGATTGGAATGACAGATGATGAAGAGATTGGATTCTTTATGAAGCGTGCACGCGTTGCAGCCCAATTGTTTGGGAGTTATAGTTTCCATGTTGACCGATTTGCTACAATCAATGGGTATTAACTGAGTCTATCTCACTGGTAATTATTGGTAATTTTCTTAACCCATTCTGCGATAATCGAAAACTCTTTCCGACCTTAAATTTACCTTAATTTGGGTGTCATGGGAGAGGACGAGTATGCTATTGTCACATGGGGATCAAGTGGTATTGGGAAAGTCATGATTCATAAGTTTCAGAGTGAGGGGGTAGTGGTCCATAGTTTGGATATTGCTGTCGATACTGTTGGGCAAGTGATGCCAAAGAATGGAGTTATATGGCACAAATGCGACGTTAGTAAAGCGAATGAAGTAAATCAATGTATCGCTCTAATTACCAAAGATCATCCCGTCGATATTTTGGTTAATAATGCAGTAATCGGCTTCATTGGAGATTTTTTGAATTTTCAGAAGATGTCTTGGATCGACTCTATAATGTTAATATCAAGAGCATATTTCACTGTAATAAAGAAGTTATCCCAAGTATGCAGTCTCATGTCGCCTTTCTTTGTATCGATCAAGCGACATTTACTAGGACATGGATTACCCAATAGATGGAGGATTTATAAAACTAAATGGATAAAAAATGAAACTTATAAGATTTGGACTCGCAGAGAATGAAAGACCTGGTGTAATTACAGCAGAAGGAACTTGGATAGATGTAAGTGCTTTTGGAGAAGATTATAATGAAATATTTTTTGCCGGAGATGGCATTGCCAAACTCAGTACGTGGTTAGATTCTAATAAAGATTCATGTCCGGTTGTGGAGCAAGAAACACGACTTGGGCCTCCCATATGCCGACCTTCTAAGATTATATGTGTAGGCTTGAATTATGCCAAACATGCAAGAGAGAGTGGGATGGAAGCACCCACACAGCCAGTGATATTTTATAAAGCGACGACTTCTATAATTGGTATCAATGATACTATTGTGATTCCAAAACGAAGCGAAAAAACGGATTGGGAAGTAGAATTAGCCGTGATTATAGGAAAGAAGGCTAAATATATTGAAGAGAATGAGGCATTGGATTATGTCGCCGGCTATATGTTGCATAATGATGTAAGTGAAAGGGCATTTCAATTAGAACAAGGAGGTCAATGGTTGAAAGGCAAGAGTGCAGACACTTTTGCACCAATAGGACCATTTCTGGCCACCACTGATGAAATCCAAGATCCCCAGAATTTGGATCTATGGCTAAAGCTAAATGGAGAAAAAATCCAAGAATCTAATACTTCGGATATGATCTTTAATATTGCTCATCAGATAAGTTATATCAGTCAGTATATGACATTACTCCCAGGAGATATGATTTCTACAGGAACGCCTTCTGGAGTAGGTCTCGGTATGAATCCACCAAAGTATCTGAAAGAAGGTGATGTGGTAGTATTAGGAATTGACCAATTGGGTAGTGGGAGACAAGAAGTTGTGAACTATAAGTAGGCTTTAGAATAACAATAAGATTTACACAAAGTCTTCATTGAGATTTCCATGAGTCTCGCTTTGTAATTTACGAAGCTTAAGCGTTTCAAGTTCGTTCAGTTCGCTATAAGGAAGAAATCGATCTGTACTATAAGGTGTTTGTTCTTGCAACAGGTCCATCTGCCTTTCCAATTCTTCTTCTTCCCATT
>JBLIDB010000091.1:0-17845 GCA_047634015.1 Saprospiraceae bacterium | reverse complement strand
ATTAGGTGGGTGGAAAGAGTTTTATAATAAGAAAAGACCCCCGGGCCACAAAACTCTTATTGGAGGGATGGATAAATTTGAAGGCATAATGATTGGATATTCTATATTTAAAAATAAAAATGTGTCCCAAAGTTAGGCCCTCTAAGAGTCGAGCCCTTTGCCTCGACTCTTAGAGATCATTCGTTCATCCATAGCTATATGGCGATGCATCCGCCTGTATGCTCGTCAGGAAGAAAAAAGAGTTCATTGTGACTATCAAGCAGTTACTTGCCTGTAGGTAGGTTCTCGACCATCAGCCCAATTCTTAAATCACTTCATTTACTTCTTTCCGAACCAGTTTAAAATTTTGTGTTGCAAACATTTTCTTCGATAATACCAATAGGAGTCAACAGTTCGTCTTCTAGCCTCTTGAGCTATAGTAAGTTCAGGTACAAGCTTTTTCCATTTTCTATAAAAAGCATATCGACCTTTGATTAAGGATGTCTTGTCCTGATACGAATTGTTGCAATGAACCCATCTTACAGCAACTGGTGTCGTTGCTCCACCATTAATTAGATTGGCATTCAAGGCAAGCCTCCATATGAGATCTGTATCCTCGGCGATTGATAAAGACTCATCAAATAGACCGACGCACTGCAGGGATGACTTTCTAATGGTAAGTCCAGTAAGATTAAACCAAGACTCACGATTACTTGCTAAATGATTAAAGAGGTCTGCAGGTAGAACTTTACGCTCAATTCCTCGGTGTTGTAATATGTCACTGTCTTCAAGTGCTGGATCGTCTGTGCGAGCCTCAATGAGATCGTAGTAACCATCTATATCAGTATGATCCTTTTTTATTAGGTGGGCCAATCTATGCTGTAAGCAAAAGTCATCGGCATCGCAGAAAATGATCCAGTCTCCTTTTGCTCCTTTCATACCCAGGTTTCTAGAGGCACTTCTTCCGTGATTCAATCCATCTGGATGCCTTAGTATCGTGAGCCGGTGATCTGAAATGTTACCAATAATTTCAGCACTATCATCCGTACTTCCGTCATCTATGACAATTACTTCTTGAATATCACTGATGTCAAGACAAGATCGTACAGCTCTTAGTATGTATAGAGCTGTATTATATGTAGGTATGATAGCTGAAACCTTCACGACAACCGTCCACGCCTATATGAGAGGTATCCAAAGACAATAAGGAATTGTGCAATGCAATATGTTGACATAATAGTAAGGTCCCCTAGATGTACATCCGTGAATTTATGAATAGCAATTGTCATATCAGATAGGATAAAAAATAACGTTCCTATCCATATTGCCCAATAGCCTGAGGAGCGTTTATCTCTTGTCCATGCAAACCAAGACATAGTGCAAATAGCACCACTATATACGAGCACTGGTATTGCCATATCGCCAAGTTGCGGCCATAACCATGTGAGTGTCAGGTAAAGGAAAACCGATAGACTGGCTGCGTAAACCCACTCTCGGAGGCCATAGTAATTTTGCGATTTGACGAAAGTTAAAATGTATAATAATTGCATGATTAAGAAACTGCTGAGTCCCCAAACAAACAAATCATCCCAGAGTAAGAATACATCACCGAACCAAGCTGCTATAAGTGCGGCAAGGAATAACCTGTCTATAACCTGAATGTTTTTCTTTAAGTGGAACCATGAATACCACAAAAGTGAAATCGTGATAAGGGGCTTGGAAACGTATCTCCATTCCACGGCATTCTGTCCGAGAATAAGATCAAGAATTACAATGGTTGCAAACAGAAATGAAAATCTTCTTAGTGACATGCACCAAAATTAGTAAAATAAGCGGGTTAAGCTAAGGCATACTAAAAGCCACCTAACATATGCGCTTACACATGCACGTCTCAATTGAATGAGAAAACGAAAATCTTGATCGGATAAGGATGATTCGAAGGAAAGATGGCCTTGTTACTTGTCCTTTATCTCTTTCATGCTCTCTTTGATTTCACCTTCTATATTGGCTTTGGCATTGTTAAACTCCCGGATACCGCTACCAAGACCTTTCATAAGTTCAGGTAATTTCTTTCCCCCAAATAAGAGAAGAACAACCAGACCCACCGCAATAATCTCGTAACCTCCAAGAAATGCCATTAACATTGAGAATTCCATAGCTTCTATTTTATAATCGAATAACAAATAACGCTTAATCTGCTCACATTGACAACTGCCAGCGAAAATTTAAGTGCTTGAATTCATAATTAAAGATACGTTTTTTTAAATGCTAAACTGCAATGACTCTATACATGGATAGTTTCAACCTATATGTACCTTTGCGCGCTAAATCGATTAAAATTTCTTTAGATGAGTTTATTAGTAGTAGGAACAGTAGCTTTTGATACAATAGAAACTGCATACGGCAAGGTGGAGCGTGTGATAGGTGGGGCAGCCCAATATGCAGGATATGCAGCGAGTTACTTTACAAATGATATAAATCTTGTATCTATCGTAGGAGATGATTTCCCTCAAGGAGAATTAGATGAGATGAGTACTCGCGGCATGAAGCTTGATGGCCTTAAGGTAGTCGAAGGCGGAAAGTCATTCTTCTGGGCAGGAAAATATCACGATGATATGAATGGCCGTGACACGCTCGTAACAGATCTAAATGTATTAGCGGATTTTGATCCAGTACTACCAGATAGTTATAAGAATAGCGAATACATATTACTGGGTAATCTTACACCAGATATCCAGATAAGCGTAATAGAGCAATTAGAAACGAAGCCGAAACTGATAGTGCTTGATACGATGAATTTCTGGATAGATATCGCTTTAGACAAATTGATGAAGGCAATAAGTCTTTGTGATGTTTTGACTATTAATGACGAAGAGGCGCGCATGCTAAGTGGCGAGTTTTCCCTTGTAAAGGCTGCGGCGAAGATATTGGATATGGGACCCTCTATTCTTATTATCAAGAAAGGGGAGCATGGAGCACTCTTATTCGATCGGAATAATGTCTTTTTTGGCCCAGCCCTTCCATTGGAGAAGGTGGTAGATCCAACGGGCGCGGGAGATTGCTTTGCAGGTGGCTTTTTAGGACATATTGCTAAGACAGGAGACATGTCATTTGAGAATATGAAGCGTGCTTTGATATATGGAGCTACCATGGCTTCATTTGCAGTAGAGGATTTTAGCAATCATAGAATAAAGGCTGTCACACAAGAAGAGATCGATCAGCGTGTCAAGCGTTTTGTGAAATTGTCTTCTTTTTCTATGTAGTATAACATCATAAGCATGAATTCTAAGAAAAATGGAGCGACTCAATGATTCAAAGAGTAATTAAAGAGCCTCTTGTCCATTTTCTAATTTTAGGTTTCTTAGTATTTGTCTGGTTTGAGCATTGTAATTCTTCTGTGTATAACGAAGAAGAAGATACTATAGTCGTATCTAAGGAGCAGCTCGTTACCCTCATGCAATATCAATCTAAGGCCTTTCAGCCTTCGTATTTTGATCAGCAATATGCTGCTATGAATGAAGACGAACGTCAAGAATTGATTGATAATTATATAAATGAAGAAGTGCTCTATAGAGAATCTCTCAAGTATAATCTGGATGATAATGATTATATTATAAAGCGTCGATTGATTCAGAAGGTCAATTTCCTATATGACAATATGATAGAGGAAGGAGTAGGCGTATCTGAGGATTCTCTAAAAGCTTATTACGAAGCTCATCTTCATGAGTATAAAAAAGAGGCAAACTATTCTTTCTCCCATGTATTTGTAAAGCCGAATTCAGAAGCAAGCGATCTTCAGGAAACCAAAGCACAGTCATTACTTGATAAGCTAAACAAAGCAAAAATAGATGCTAATACAGGGACTCAATATGGCGATCGGTTTCTCTATCATAAGAACTATATAGATAGAGATTTAGAATTTATAAAAAGTCATTTTGGAGATTCTTTTGGTTCGGCATTGTCAGCATTGGAAGTAGATGATTCTAAGTGGAGGGGCCCAATCGTATCAGACCATGGATACCATCTTGTGTTGGCACTAAAAAAAGAGGTCGAGCGACAAGAATCCTATGAAGAAGTCAGGGGGGAAGTGACCAAGCAATATCAACGTCGTGAAGAGAAAGAAATCAAAGATACATTGCTCGAAGAGGTAATAGGAAATTATAAAGTTGTCATTGATTTATAAGAGATGCTAAAGCAAAAAGAAATCAACTTTATTTGGCTTCTCCTATTGCTCCCATTGTGGTCTGTGGCACATGAAAGCCGCCCACTCTATATTCAATTTACGGAAGTTGATTCGAGCGTTATAAAAGTTAAGTTGAATATTCCGAATTCTGTTAGGGAAGACAACTTGCCATATATTATTTTCCCTAATTCAATATTTGAAAGTGAGGATACTAAGATTGTAAAAACCAATCCTTCTGGCTATGTGATAGAATGGCAGGTCCAACAAATAGAAGGAGATCTCAGAGGATCCATTTTTGGGATTTCTTATCCAAAATTTAATCCCGCGATAACAAGCTTAGTACGAGTGGCTTTTGCGGATGGGGCAGAGCAGACTATAATTATTGGACCTGAGCAAGCGGAGTTTCGTATTCCAGAGACTCCAAGTTCTTGGACTGTAGCCAACCAATACACCTCTCTGGGTTATAGCCATATTTGGGCAGGATTGGATCATTTGCTATTTGTGGCTTGTTTGTTATTTATCGCAGACTTTGGCCGCAAACTTTTGTTTGCGATTACAGGTTTTACTTTTGCACATTCGATCACACTTGCGCTATCTGCACTCGATGTTATCAATGTCCATATCGCACCAGTAGAAGCTTGCATCGCATTAAGTGTATTGTTCTTATGTTATGAGATTGCCAATCATAAAAAGGGTGAAGATTCTCTTACATATCGATATCCTGTTTTAGTATCCTCTTCTTTTGGATTACTTCATGGATTAGGGTTTGCGGCAGTGCTTGGAGAAATAGGCTTACCTAATGCCAGTAAAATTATCGGCCTTTTATTTTTCAATTTGGGAGTTGAGATTGGGCAGCTGGTGTTTATACTTGCCCTCTTTATTCTTTATTATATAGGTATGAAAGTGATAGAGCGGTTTGGAATTCCAAACGTTTCAGGTCTCGCTTTACGTGTTGGTGTTTATGGGGTTGGTATTACTTCTGCTTATTGGTTTTTTGATAGACTATTTTAAACAGAGGCCTTTTGTCGATTCTATAATTTCATTTTTTCCAGAGCATTCATTTCAAGGCTTCCGATATAAAGGAAATTGTTGAATTCTACAGCGCTCGTAATGGCATGGATTTTACCACTAGGTCTTGGAAATTATATCTTACTTGACCCAAGGTATCGATACCAATAATAATCCCATAAGGTCCAGGCTCCTTGGATTCTCTTATGGATCGAGGTAGCCTGCTTATGACTTTTCCAAGAAAAGGTTGGGTATATAGATCTTCGAATTCTGCATCTACACGTATGTTAGGCATGGCCAGCCAGAATATTCCATTATCATTGTAAGAGATGTTATCGGGGTATCCCGGCAGGGCATTCATGAATATTTCTGACGTCCCTTTCTTTGGTCCTTTTAGCCATACCTTATGGATGAGCATTCCGATAGTTTCAGTGAGGAGCAGGTATTCATCACGCGGTCCAAGAGCTACTCCATTGGCAAATCGAAGACCTTCCATAATAATTGCGGTCTCCTTGGTTTTAGGATCATAACTTAAGAGTCGTCAACTTGCTTTTAGTTCCCAAAATTCATCCCATACATTATGTGATCGTTGAGTAGCGTCAGAGAAATATATAATTCCATTTTCAGCAACATCTAAGTGATCTGGAAATCCGATTAAGGGGCCATTAATAGCATTGGTTAATACTGAGACTTGACCAAAAGGATCAAAAGAAAGTAATCCAAGATGTTCTTATGCCACAATTAGATTCCCTAAGTGATCAAATTTTAACCCCAATGGTCTTCCTTCTGTTCTGTCGAAAACTATAGGGCTGTATCCGTCTTGATTAAATTTAAAAATACTTCCATCTTCATAAGCAGTATATAATAGGCTATCTGGTCCGATGGCTATATCTTCTGGTCCCACTCTTTGACTTCTAAGTAATGGAAACGTAGATTGTAATTTCGAGTTAGTGGCGAAGTCTCCTGTCAATCCAGAATTCGAAGGTGGACTATACGAAACAGGATGTAAATCAGTAGGGTAGAAGCATAAATAGAGAATTGCTATAATTATAATTCCAAGAATAATATATAATGCTTTTCTCATTTTTTGGCTGTTACCGGTTCTTTTGGATTCACTATAGGTGCTTTATATCCACGACCATCAATTATTGCTTTGGATATTATTTCGCAATGTATCTCGGAGGTACCGCCTCCGATTTGCCCGAGGCGCACCTCTCCACATTCGGGCCAGCGGATAGTCTTCCATATATCCATATCCTCCAAACATTTACAAACATTCAAATGTCACTTTATCGCAAAGCCTTGTAGCCAGTAACTTTGACATGGAAGCTTCTTTCACGAGATATTCGCCTTCTCCAAATCCCTTGTAAAGATTGTAAAGAAACTGCTTGTTCATTTCTATTTCTGAGGCCATTTGTGCAATGCGGTGTCTAAGTACTTGGAATTCGTTAATCTTCTGTCCAAAAGCTATCCGTTCGTTCATATATTTAGGCGTAAGTTCCGAGGCATATTCAGAAGTAGCAACTGAACCATCAGCCATAGAAAGTCGTTCTGATACGAAATGTTGTATAATGTAGAAGAAGCCTTTGTTTTCTTCACCAAGTAGATTAGAAACAAGAACTCTCACATTGTCAAAAGCGATCTCTCCAGTATCTGACGCATGCCACCCAAGTTTATTTAATTTTGTTGCACTTACTCCAGATCGATTTCTTTCGATAATGATCATACTAACACCCTTAGCATTAGCACTTAGATTGGTCTTGCAGGCTGCGAGGATGTAGTCACTTTTTACACCATTAACTAATAAATATCTTAGATCTATTTATTAGTTAATGATCCCTATCTCTCACTGCCGTGGTCCGCATGGCCTTGACATCTGATCCACCAAATGGCTCGGTGACGGCCATACATCCGATTAGTTTTCCTTCATTTCCAGGAAGTAGATATTCTAATTTCTGTACATGATTTCCTTCTCCATTGATGTGGGTCATAGCTAAGAAAAAGTGGGCTCCCATAGCAGCAGCAAATCCACCCGAATTGACTCTGGTCATTTCTTCATGAAGGACTACCGTATACCATATATCAAGGTTCGTTCCTCCATATTCTTCAGGTAATGCTAATCCGAAGTAGCCCATGGCCCCAAATTTTTCATATATCGAGCGAGGTACTTCACCATCTTTTCCCATTTGTCGATATAGGGTTTGACTTCTTTGTCCATAAAATCACGAAGTGACTGACGGAAGAGATCATGCTCTTCATTAAAGAAGCCTCGACTAGAAGTAGTTTCAGAATTGTTTCGCTTGTAGGATGAATCCGCCTGCATATATGAGACATCTTCTATGATTGTCTTTGCTATTATCTCTCACATGATCTCTGAAGAACCTCCACCTATTGGTTCCCACTCCTACATCTCTGTACATTCGGGCCATAGGATAGTCTTCCATAAAGCCATTGCCACCATAAAATTGCAAACACTTAGTTGCAATTTTTTCATGGAGTTCTCTACAAAGTAATTTTGCCATGGAACATAACTTCACATCATAGATACCATACATTGTATAATTGACAACAGTAGTAGCTGAAAGATTTGAGGGCTTCTACTTCAGAATAGAGCTCCGCTATTCTATGCCGAAGCACTTGAAACTGATCGATGGATTTGCCAAATGCACTTCGTTCTCTCATGTACTCTAACGAAGATTCAAGGGCGAACTCCATAGTAGAAATGCTACTTGGAATAAAGCTGAGTCTATCTAATTGCAATCCATTCATTAGATAGTAAAACCCTTTTCACTCTAGACCAACGAGATTCATAACGGGCACCTTGACATTATCAAAATTCAGCTCAGCTGTATCCGAAGAATGCCATCCCAGTTTTTTTAATTTCCGAGCCGATACACTATCAGATTTTAAGTCTATAAGAAGAAGACTTACACCCGAGGAACCAACTTGAGAATCTGTTTTAGTAGCAGCAATAACAAAATCGCCATAGACGCCATTTGTGATAAATGTCTTAGCGCCATTGACTTGTAGTGTTCTCCTTCTTTTGTGGTTATTGTTTGAATGTTTTGGACATCAGAACCCGCTCCTGGTTCAGTAATACTAATACATGAAATAAGATCACCAGAGATAATGCCAGGAAGATATTTTGCTTTTAGAGCTTCAGAGCCATATTTTAGAATGTATGGCGAAGACATATATTGGACGACCTGCTGGTAATTATAAATCCTCCTGAGTTTATTTTTCCAATCTCCTCATTGAATACTACATCATAGAAAAAGTCGAGATTGGACCCTCCATGATTCTTCTGGATACGATAGGCCGAGAAATCCTTGGTCTCCCATTTTCTTCCAAAGAGATCTCGGAATCCGTTGATCTTCTTCCCATAGATCAATATTTGGAGCGACTTCTTTTTTTATAAAGTCCTTCAGACTCTGACGGAATAACTCATGTTCTTCAGTAAAGTAAGTCGACATCTTGTAAGGATTATAATACTATTAATTGGTTCTTATGTATTAGGCCATGAATCCTCCGTCTACATTGATAGAAGCACCATTGATAAATGAAGAGTTGTCACTGAGTAGGAAGCAGATGGTTTCTGCAACTTCATAAGGCTGTCCGAGGCGTTTCATTGGCACCCTTGTTTTAGTACTGTAATCTAGTATTTCTTTAGGAACTTGTTCTATAATAGCCGTATCAACAAACCCTGGACAAACGGAATTAACGTGAATATTGTAGTTTCCATATTCCTGAGCGGCTGTTTTGGATAGGCCTATAACACCATGCTTAGAGACACAGTAGTGAGCACCACCAGCCATTCCATTTAGTCCAGCAAGGGAAGAGATGTTCACGATTTTACCACCGCCGTTAGCGAGCATCACACGAAGTTCTGATTGCATGCAGAAAAAGACACCTGAAAGATTGATGTCCAATACTCTTTGCCAATGTTCGAATTTCATTTCGTGCATCGGGGAGGGGATGCCTCCGATCCCAGCATTATTAACCGCTAATTCTACTGGCCCCATGGTATCTGAGATATTCTGGATAGTAGATGCGATCTCTTCTTGATCGGCAGTATCCAGATGGAAGAAAACGGCCTCGTTCCCGGACTCCTTGATAAGGTCTACCGTCGCCTGACCAGATTCATCATTTATGTCAGTTACCGCTATATGAGCACCGTAAGCGGCAAGGGCCATTGCCGCTGCGCGACCAATTCCTGAACCTGCACCTGTAATGATTGCTACTTTATTTTCTAATCCTTTCATATTATAAATTTTCCTTTAAATTAGATTCTTTAGATAGATTTATGTGTTGTATAATTCCAAGTGTTATCTCAGGAGTGAAATTTGGATTCAGATCATGACCCATTCCTTGAATGAAAAAGGTTGATGCCACTGGAATAATGGAAGCATACTTTTTGCCATGCGCTATTTTTATCAATGGGTCTTCCGTTCCATGAATTATTAACGTAGGTTTCTTTATTTTCGAAAGTTGCTTATATCGTGATCCAGATTTCTTTATTGCGGCGGATTGATGAGGACTCGCTTTTGGATTATATCCATTACGATTTCTAATTTCGTATAAACACTTATCAATTATCCAATTGTAATCGGGATTGTATCCTTTGCCAGAAAGAATCTTATTTAGTCCCAAATAAAACCCTACTTTCCCATGTTCGAATTTTAGTTTGGAAGCATAAGCCAATTGTAATCCAATCAGATTGCTAAGAAATGAGAACGGTACGCTTGTTAGTTTTTTATCATGATAATGTCCTGTAGACATGATCGATGTCAAGGTTGATATTTTCTCAGGATAATTGATAGCTATGCGTTGTGCTATCATTCCTCCCATTGACATCCCTATAAGATGTATTTGAGATAGGCCAAGATGATTTACAACTGCCATAGTATCTTCTGCCATATCTTCAAGCGTATAGGGATTCTCTTTAGACCAGTCAGAAACCCAGTCTGATTCTCCAGTGTCTCGATTGTCTAATCTAACTATAGTGTACCCATGTTGTAAGAGCGGGGAGATAAAATATTCAGGCCAATCCAGCATGGTCATGCTATGTCCAGAAATAAGTAATATAATTTCTTTCTCTAAATCCCCTTGAACTTCGTATGAGATATTGATGCCATCGTTAGAGGCAGTTCCAGTGGTACCGGATATTGCAATTTTGAGAGGTTCTTTTTGTTTGTCTATCAGCAGTTGTTTGGTTTGTGGCGATAATTTTATGTTGTTATAAACGACAAATGTCATGAGCATTATACAAGCAAGTAGAATCAATAAGAAGATAAAGAAGAATTGCATAAAGCTTTATTTGTTATTCGTTTTTAGTTCAACAATTCCAATTGCTTGTTCTCCTGATCCTGTATATAGGAGATACATTTTCCCATCCTTATCTTTAAAGAAGTGCGGGTCTCTGATCTGATTCATTACTTTGCTAATTTCTCCTCTATACGACGGAGCTGAAGAAATATGAGTACCTTCCCACTCTAATTCAGGTCTTAATAATTCCTTAGAAGGGCCTAGTTCCCAATCATTCCAATCGTCGCTTGAAACATCAATATGAGCGTAGTATATTCTTTCTGGAGCATCTCCGACTTTAGAATAATAAATCCATAGACTATTACCGTCTACATAAACATCAGAATGGCGCACATCGGTATCAAATATCCACTTATTTCTAATATGAAAATCTGTAAGTCCATCTTTGGTTTTATATAGAAAACCAGGCATCGCCAAGCCATAATTATTTCCACGAATTTGAAACATTCGCAAATAGGGAAGACTTATAATCTCCGGATTTGCTTTGAACTTTAGGCCATCTTCAGAGATTGCGACTTTAGACATTTGTAAACTTCCATCAACTATACCGTGATAGTACATTCTAATTTGTTGAGTCTTATTGTCTATGATTACTTCAGGACTCGCGAGATGTGGCGTAGTAGGAGAAGGGGCTTTTATTTTGTTCTGATTTCTGGATTCGTATGCTTTTATGGCTTTATCTCCGACCTCAATGAGAGCAAGGGATTCTGACCAGGAAGTATATTTTATAAGTGTAGATAGATCAGTGTCAGCTCCCTCTTCTTGAACAAGTCCTGATTCTGATAGCGGCAATATGGGGTGATCATACACTGTCCATGGCCCAGTTATAGTATCAGAAAAAGCGAGTTTTATATAACTTCCTTTATGATGAGCGAAGTAAAGATAGTATTGTCCGAGAGGGTTGTCGATCCAACTTGGCACTCTTATTAGTGAAGGACCATTGATATTAGCATATCCAATCGAGGCCGTTTCTTCTTCTAGCAGTTGGTGGGAGGATTTGTGAATAATTGGTTCATCAAGGATGCGATTAACAGAAAATTCATAAGGATTTTTCTCGCTGCTATTAATTGTAGGTTTTATAGAATTTGTAAAATAAAAAACATAAATCGCTGCGATTATAAGCAGCAAGAATATCAGCAATAGAAATCTCTTTATGTATTTCATTTATTGGGAAATTAATTGCCAGCTCTTTTATCTAATTGGGATCTTATCTCAGCATAGTTCTCTTGGGTAATTGGATATCGCGCTATGAAGAATATTGAAGAAAGATATAGCAGCATAATCAGTGGTCCTGTTATCCATCCAAGGCTGCTGATCGCTGCTGGTGAGACATCAGCTACTGCGGTCTGAGAAGGAAAGGCGATAATCTTTAATAAGTAGCCCGCAAAGAAAGATCCGAGACCTACAGAGCATTTGTAAGCAAAAGACAACGAAGAAAAGAATAGTCCTTCATGACTTTGGCCAGTTTTCAATTCGTAGGAATCTGCAACGTCTGCCATCATGGAATTAGAGATGCTCATTGCTACCCAAAGAAACACATATGCTATAATTACTGATACAGCATAAAGCGGGAGCAGATTGGGGCTTCCATTTTCGGGAAATAAACCCATTATTCTCAAATTAATAGGTAGGGCAAAGAAGAATGCAAAAGCAACAGTACTCCATATTATTGCTTTTTTCTTACCCAATCTCTTTCCCATAAATGGGGCAACAAAGAGTGCCAATATTCCTGCCATTGCTGGTCCTATAAGTAAGACGGCAAGTTCTTTTTCCGAAAGGCCAAAATAGAATGTCATAAGGTAAGTGGAAAGCATCATGCCAACTCCTATACCGATATACATCATGCCGATATAGCTTATCAAAGTGGAAAACTCTTTCAGTTTGAATGCCTCTCTGAATTGTGAGAACATGGTGAATATTGTACTTGACGCTTGTTTATCTGAAATGGTAGGAAGCGAAGGGATGATCCTTCGGGTGCCCCAAGTACTTATAAGAATTAAGAGAATTATCAATATGCTGCATAGCATCGCGAATTTCGGATAGGGGGCAGGATTGAGGAGACCATTTACATATTCTTCAGTAGGTGCGAAAAAGAGAATCAACCCAATCATCATTACTAATGGCCCCACAAATGAGCTGAACATGATCCTATAACTTGTTACCGAAGTACGCTCGTTGTAGTCTGTTGTCAATTCTGCGCCTAGGGATAATCCAGGGATTAGATATAATGTCAATGACAATCTTACTAGTATCGCAAAAGAAGTTAGCCATAAGAATAGGCCAGTTTGTCCCATTCCATCTGGCGGAACAAACAAAAAGTAAGTTGTTATCCCCAATGGTATGGCAGACCAGAACATAAATGGATGTCGCCGACCCCATTTTGCGGACTTCCATTTATCGGAGATTACACCAACCAATGGATCCGAAACACTATCGAATAGAAGGGCGATAATTGCTGCGGTGCCCGAGAGGGAAGGGTCAAGGCCTAATACTTGATTGAAATAAAAGAAGAGAAAAACTTGAAATAATCCATCCTTGATGCCCTGTGCAGAGAATCCCAGACCGTACATTAGTTTCAGGCCGGTGCTTAACTTGTTCATATCGAAGTATGTGTCTTAAGATAGTTGGCACTTTAAGTACAATTTAATTGCGTAATTTAACACTATAAATACGAAAATTGAATAAGACAAAGAAGAATATTATTCTGTCAGCGATCCGATTGTTCAATGAAAATGGGGTAAACAATGTATTGAATCAAGAAATTGCAGATGCTACGGGAATTAGTCTTAGCAATTATAATTACCACTTTAAGGGTCGGGAATCTCTTATCAATACAATAGGAGAGTACATGCGTGGTGTTCTTGAAGAGCGCTTATCGGAGAATAAGATACTTACCGAAGAAGGGCTGGTATTAAAGGTTGCGAAGATATTTATAGAATTCGAGGCGGAGTTTCGATTTTTTTATCTCGAAACCCATAACATCCTTCAGAGCTATCCATCCCTTCGCACAGGTATGATCGAAGAGACTCAGAAAGTAATTCAGATGATCACAAATCTGAATTACATGGCTATTGGCATGGGCTATCTTCGACTAGAACCACCAGATGCAGCAGGACTATATAATCATCTCGCCGTTCAGTTATGGATTAATAATCACTATTGGTTTGCTCAAGAGTATATCCGTGGCCTTACCGATACTCAATCACTTCAGAAGGGTCTTGAGGCTTCTTATTACCTCATGTACCCATATCTAACGGAGAAAGGGAAGGAGGTGTATAAGGAGTATATGGATGTTCATATAGAAAATTGATTTAAGAACACAATGGCCATAAGCCCTTACGCTCGATTTAGCTCTCCATTCTTAAACCACTTCAGATACTGAATGATCAAGTAGTAATATTTTTTTTCAAATCCATGAGTTTAATTTTTAGAAGAGAGAGTCTTGCTGGAAGTCTAGTGTTTGCCAAAGTTGGGGTTAGGAATTGGCATGGAAGCGTTTATATTTTGACGCCATCCTTGTAATAGTATAGGTATAGCCTCAGCCTTTATTTGGTTTACTTTCGCTAAACTTTTCATTTCACCTTGATCAGTTTCAAGATCATATAGTTCCACTTGATCATCTTCATGAAATTCCAACAGTTTCCAATTCTCATGGCGGATAGCACTTACTGGGCCTGTTGTCGCAAAGTAATGTGGAAAAAAATGCAAATATAGGTTTCGTTGTTTCATTTTTGCCTTTGGGCTTTTCAAGACGGGTACCATGCTAATACCATCCAGCTCTTTGAGCTGTACAGGATCAGCCTTCAAATCAGCCATTTCCAATAGTGTTGGATAAAAATCCTGTGTAGTGATAGGGTAGTCAGAACGCGTTCCTGGTATAGACACTCCAGGCCAGCGGATTAAGGTGGGAACACGGATGCTTCCTTCATATAACGCACCCTTACCAGACGGAAGCGGTGTATTGCTTGTCACTGATTGTTCTTCCCAATCGTTGATAAAGCCGTCATTATCGGAAGTGAAAACGACAACAGTTTTATTACTCAGATCTAACGCAGCCAATTTTTTCATTAACAATACTATGTTTTCATCCAGTGTATGGAACATTGCTGCATAAAAGGCATTCTGATGAGACATGCCTTCTTTTAGTCTTTTTTGGTAGAAGGCAATAAGATCTGCTTTGGCTTCTATGGGAGTGTACACAGAATAGTAGCTGAGTTTGATAAAAAAGGATTGATTTTTAAATAGCTATGGGCTCATCTGTCAATCGATCGGTTAAATATTCTCCCTCCCTATCAAAGCTATAATGCCCGTCAGCATCGTTTTCCAGCCTAGGTACAAAACGTTGAGAACGGCAAATTTCACAGAGATAGGGGTAGAAAAAAAAAGTTGGGGTATCCCCAAATAGTTGCTCTAACGTAGATATGAAAGCCTTGTAACTCAAGAAAATGTGCGCCATCGCCGACATGCCATTTGTCAAGATGAGCATTTACATAAACCGCTTCTTTCAGTGTTTCAGCAATTATAACCCCTTGTAGGGGAAGATTTGCTGACACATCAGGCGGAAGCATTTTTCGATTAATCCACATTGCGCAAACGACTAAAAGCTAGAGCATCAAATGTTAAAGTTTTCACTAATTCGCACTATTTGACGGTCAATTTTCTCTTCTAAATTTTTTAAACTGCTTTAAACACTGACAAGTTGGATTTTCGATTGTGGTTTGTAGTACACAGGGGAGTTGTATATGTGAGGTACTTGTTGGGAGCTTTGCAAGGTGTATTTCATAACAAGTGGCAGAACAAATCCTAAGACTAAAAGGTACGAAGGCTATTATGGGTTGGTCGAGAGTTATCGTAATTCTACTGGTCGGGTATGTCATAAAACTATTCTCAATGTAGGTTTCTTAGAAGATGAGTTGACCCCCGAGCAGCTTAATACAATTACTAGATCACTGACAGATAATTATGAAAAGAAGCAGTCTATATTTGAACAGAATGATCCACCAATTCAGAAATGGGTTGCTCGCTTATGGTCGAGGATAGTCGAAGGAAAACGATTAGACCTGAGCTTGTATGATGCTGATAGTCGGATGATAGCAGCCGATACTATTGAGCATAGCAATGTCAGAGAAATAGGTGCAGAATGGATGCGCTTTAACATCTGGCATGAATTAGGAATAGATAAAGTGCTGGAGGATAATGACTTTAGCGAGAAGGAAATACAATTGGCACAAACCCAAGTGATCAGTCGGGCTGTTTACCCAGCATCAGAGTTAGCTACTGCCAAATGGATAAATGAAAACTCTGCGATCTGTGAGCTTACAGGCTTCCCATTAGCACAGATGAATAAAGACAGATTATATCGAGGTGCTTTAAAATTGCATGTTATAAAAGAAGAATTAGAACAACACCTATGGATAAAGACCAATGAAATATTTGACATTCAAGATAGGATCATGTTGTATGACTTGACCAATACCTATTTTGAAGGAGAGAAGAGAAATAGCAAGCTGGCCCAATTTGGGAGGTGCAAAGAAAAGCGATCAGATGCCAAGTTAGTGGTATTAGCACTTGTAGTCAACATTTATGGTTTTATAAAATATTCATCTATTCATGCCGGCAATTTTTCAGATACTGCAGACTTAGAAAAGGTGATTGACAACTTGGATTAAGCCAAAGGCAATAGCAAACCTATAGTCGTCATAGATGCTGGAATAGCGACCAATGATAACTTAAAACTAATAAGAAAAAAAGGCTACGATTACCTACGTGTGTCCAGAACTAAGTTAAAAGACTATACCATTGACCCCGATAGGCTGACTGTGTTATTAGAAACAAAATCTAAGTATCGGGTGATGCTCAAGAAAGTAAAACAAGAGCAGGATACAGGTTATTATTTGGAGGTAACAAGCAGTAAAAAAGCATTAAAAGAACAGGGGATGAAAACCCAGTTTAAAAAACGATTTGAAGAGGAATTGCAAAAGATCAAAAATGCGTTGACAAAAAAAGGTGGTACTAAAACAGTAGAGAAAGTAAACCAAAGAATAGGAAGAGCAAAGCAGAAGCATCCATCAGCTCAAATAAGGTATCATATTACCTTGACAAATGATGAGAAAAACAAGTAGGTCATAGATATAGAGTGGCATATAGATAAGACAAAGAATAAGGCGAAGGAGGAAGGATTGGGCAAATACTTCCTAAGGACAAGTTTAGACATGCAGGATGAAGTAGTGGTGTGGAATGTCTACAATACCATCAGAGAAGTAGAGAGTACATTTAGAACGCTAAAGACAGATCTTGATCTACGTCCGATCTATCACAAGAATGATGAGTCAGCAGTAGCTCATCTGAATTTAGGGCTGTTAGGTTATTGGATAGCAAATACGATCCGATGCAAATTAAAATCGAATGGCATTACCAGTTGTTGGAAAGAGATCGTACGAATCGGAAACACCCAGAAGGTGATAAGCACAAGTGGCTATAATAAGGCAAACAAAGAAATTACCGTCCGCAAATGCTCACTACCCGAAACAAAGCTAAGAGCCTTGCATGGTGCTCTACATATAAAACAACGACCATTCGCAAAACTCAAATCTGTAGTACATAAACAGAAAATTAAAAACTTGAACCATCAGCCAATACGGACTTTTCGGTCTGGTTGATGCTCAATCTGGGTTAAGAAGTGTATTTTTTGCTGCTTTCCGCCAAATCGTCATATTGAGTTTTGCAGGTGACTTTCCGGTCAGTAAGGCCGCTCGTGTTGGCGAACAAATGGCAGCCGCAGTATAAGCGTTGGTAAATAGTTGGCTTGTACTGGATAGGCTGTCAATATTAGGAGTGTGGTGCAGATTTGCTCTACAACATTATATATCGGCGCAACCTAGATCGTCAACCGTGATGAATAGAAAATTGAGGCTGTCATTATGTTTGATTGCCTGATCGCTATTATTTCTATAGGAGTGCTGAGTGCATGAAGATAGGACGATTATAAATCCTAGTATCATGATTATTGGTTCAGGTTTTTCTTTTTAGAGTGTTTCATATTCTACACATTCTATTTTGCCTCTTCAAATGGTATCCTGCTTCAGAGTTCCTATGCCAGTAAAATTACTAAAGCCAAGAATCCAATAAACTAATAAATTTCAGAAATGGTTTGATATCATAGTAATAAAACTAATGAAATTGAAGGACAATCTAAGGCTGATATTATGGGCTATCTCGAACCCATATCATCTCGCAGTACAACTATGGATGGCATTGTTGCATGAATCTATGAATAGAATTAGAATTTGTTATCTTGAGATTGTGAACCGAGCTGTATTCAATCTTTAGAAGATGGCAAAGCAGGATATA
>JBLIDB010000090.1:0-17904 GCA_047634015.1 Saprospiraceae bacterium | reverse complement strand
AGCAGCCTACTTGCTTTTGGCCATGGCCAAAAGCAAGTAGGCTGCTCCTATTCTTATGACAACAGCAAGCTGTTGCATTTGTTAGTTGAATTCAAGACCCTAAATTGGATAACCGCAATAAGAAGAGCCATTGAGTTGAAACTCAATGGCGATATAAGTAATTAAAACTCACTGGTCAAGTGAAACACGATCTCTGGATGCGCCTCCTGCACGGTTTTAAGCCCCCATACTGAAGATGCCATAAATACCAATTGGCCATCTTTATCCCGCGCGAGATCTTTCTTACGACGTGTTATAAATTCTTTAAGCGCAACTGGATTATCGCTGCTTACCCAAGTAGCTTTATTAAGATTGAGAGATTCATAAGTACATGCGGCCCCGTACTCATGTTCGAGGCGATATTGAATCACATCAAATTGAAGCGCACCTACAGTTCCTATGATCTTCCGCTGCGACAACTCCATAGTGAATAGTTGCGCCACACCTTCGTCCATAAGTTGTAATAGTCCTTTATTCAGTTGTTTTGTCTTTAATGGATTCGCATTATTGACATAACGGAATTGTTCTGGTGAGAAACTTGGTATTCCCTTGAAGTGCAACTCTTCGCCTTCTGTAAGGGTGTCTCCTATCTTAAAGTTTCCACTATCATATAAACCCACAATATCTCCTGGGAATGCTTCATCTACAACCTCTTTACGAGCAGCCATAAAGGAAGTCGGATTACTGAATTTCATCTTGCGCTTGAGACGCATATGTTGATAATTGGTATTACGCTCGAATGTTCCAGAGCATATCCTCACGAATGCAATACGGTCTCTATGTCTGGGATCTATGTTCGCATGTATTTTGAATACAAAACCCGAAAACTCCTTCTCATTTGGAAACACTTCACGTTCTTCTGTAACACGTGGAAGTGGCGGCGGAGCAATCTCAACAAAACAGTCTAATAGTTCTTTGACTCCGAAGTTATTAATAGCACTACCGAAGAAAACGGGAGATTCCTCTCCATCAAGATATTTCTGTCTATCAAATTTCGGATACACTTCTGAGATCATATGAGTCTCCTCTCTCAGTTCATCAGCAGCGGCAGTTCCGATCAGTTCTTCTAATTCTGGATTCGCAAGATCTTTCAATACGAACGTATCCTCCTCAACTTGCTTGCCATGAGCACTGAATAAATTCAATTGCTCCCCGTACATATTATAGACTCCTTGGAATCGCTGCCCCATGCCTATCGGCCAACTCATCGGAACGACTTTGAGCTTTAGCTTCTCTTCTATTTCATCCAGAAGGTCGAAACCGTCCTTTCCTTCTCTATCCAACTTATTGATAAATACGATTATCGGGGTCTTACGCATCTTGCATACACGAACCAGGTTCTCTGTTTGCTCCTCTACCCCTTTCGCGACATCAATAACTACAATAACACTATCGACTGCTGTTAATGTCCGATACGTATCCTCCGCAAAATCCTTGTGTCCGGGAGTATCCAGAATATTGACCTTTCTACCTCGATAATCAAATGCCATTACGGAAGTAGCCACAGAGATTCCTCTTTGTCTTTCTATCTCCATAAAATCAGAGGTCGCAGCCTTCTTTATCTTGTTAGACTTTACTGCACCAGCTACCTGAATAGCACCGCCAAATAAAAGCAGCTTCTCTGTTAATGTAGTTTTTCCCGCATCTGGGTGCGAAACAATGCCGAAAGTGCGGCGTATGGATATCTCTTGTTCTAAGCTCATGATCTATTCCCTATTCCTAAAAGAACTGCAAAAGTAGTAAATCAAGATTACCAATGAATTATCAGAAGATGTAAAGACAAATTCAACCCTTCTGGTAGAAACATACTCACCTGTGAAAAATCTAATTCACACATTACATAATTCCATAATTTGTAAAGCCCCAACAACTAAACCACATACAATTAAGTTAGAAATACTTCTGTTTAGGAGCTGTCGGAGTGCTTTGTTGACACTCTTGGACTTTCGAAAATTCTACTGTTTGTACTAGCTCATTGCTGGATAAACAGTCAAAAGATTCCTTAGTTATTGCCAATACAATCATTAACTCTAAATCAAAAATCATGACCGATCAGGATGGCCTTGTTGTGATTGTTCCTACTGGAAAAATTTTAGCAAGTATTGAGATTTACTTTTCTGCGATTTCTACCATAAATAGGGATTCTTCGAGATTATTAGTCAAGAGTCTAAGATCATGGAGCTGTGCTCCTCTTGGTAATGCCAATCCATTTATATCGGACCAATATACTTTAGGAATAACACACAATACAAAAGTTCAAGTCGGATGGAATAAATGAATTCGAGACACCAATTCAAATAAGCTCCGATACTATATTCATCTGGCCAGATCTCGCTCAACAAATCCAACCCAGAGTCACCTATGCATTAGGGAATACTCCAGAGATCAGAAGTATGACCGGCACAAGTTGTGCGAATCCAAATTCAAGTACATCATCCTTAGATTATGTCTGCAAGCTTACTTTGCTTTCTAATCCCGTTTGTCCCCCTTATCACTTCGTGAACAATTCAGATTCCACCTGCTATTATGGGGATAGCATATTGGCCAACGCTACGATCGGCATGTCTAAGATGATTACCTACCTTTCTAAAAGTCAAGTTCAACTTGATACCACTTTTGAGGTTTTAGAGCAAGCGTCATTGACTATTGATATGGAAGGTTGCAATTGAAACTTCGCAACGCCAACTGCGCATATCTTATCTCAAATTCACAACCTCAATGATTAGAAAGTAAAATATCCACGTCCACTGCTCTATGTTTGTAGAATTTGTTCTATACTTGTAGAATGAAGCAATTGTCAAAAGCCGAAGAGAAGGTATTACATATCATTTGGGAACAAGAACCAACGTATTCGAAAAACATTCTGGAAGCCTTCCCAGATCCCAAACCAGCTAAGACCACAGTGGCCACAGTGCTCAAGCGCATGATTGATAAGGGCTATGTAGCATATGATGCAAGTGGAGGAAATCGTCACTATAGATCTCTTATCTCCAAAAAAGGGTATCTGAAAACTAAGCTTACAAGTCTCATCTCAAATTTCTTTGATAGTGACCCCGCACAGTTTGCTTCCTTCTTTGCGGGAGAGATGGACCTATCACTACAAGAATTAGATGATGTTAAGAAACTTATAGATTCTACACACAAAACTAAGAAGTCATGATTATTTATCTTGTAAAGTGTACGATTGCCATGGGCGTCTAATGGTTGATTTATCAGATTTTTTTGGCAAAACAGAAAACCTTCTGGCTAAATCGTATTTATCTACTTACCGCTATCATAGGTTCTTCTGTGGCACCTCTCATCATACTCCCTTCTTCATTGCCAAAATTTACACTAACTGATAATATTTATCCTGTCTTGGATGCTTCGAATCCCACGCAGCTTGAATTAATAGGCAATACTCCACTTGTTAATACTTCTGGTGTGCCAGATTATATTACTTGGATAATAATTGCAATATCATTTTTAACAGCTTTCAAGTTTGCCGATAGGCTTATAAAAATAATACGACTCCATCAATTATCTCCAATAACGAAGAAAGATGATATTAGAATCTCAATCATTGATGATGTACGGACTCCTTTCTCATTTTTCAATACGATGTATATTGATCATTCCACCTATATAAAAGGCTTAGAAGACCAGATCTTTCTACACGAGAAGTATCATATCCAACAAGGACATTCGGTAGATAGAATAATCATTGAGATTATCTCAATTGCCCAATGGATGAATCCTTTTCTCTATTTGCTCAAACGAGACTTAATAGACCACCATGAATATGCAGCAGATGCTTATGCTATAGGCCAAACTAATGATTCTCAAAGCTATCTTTCCCTCCTACTCAGTAGTGCACGATCATCCTCTTCGCACAACTTCTTACTCCAGCAATTCTCACACTCTTCATCAATAAAACGCATTAAAATGATTACTACAAGTCAACAAACTGGCAAAGGATGGAAGCTCTCATTAGCTTTTATCCTACTCCTGGGATGTTTCATTTCTTGTTCAGAGGATATTGAAGATATATCCATTAAGGATGATTTAATACGAACAGAGACCAAATCTATATCTAACGTTTCCGAAGTTTATTATTATCCTTCACCTCCACCTCCACCTGCTATAAATCGTCCAAGTGAAAGACTTCTCAACAAATGGATGAATGACCCTACAATCGGAATATGGATAGACGAGAAACGCGTAAACAATAGTGCTCTAAGTGATAGAATGCCAAATGATTTTAGCCTCTATTATGTACGTGGATTAAAAAAAGAGCATGAAGACTACGGCAAACTAAAACTAACAGTAGAATTAACGACGAATAACTACTATTCAAAAATAGAACTAAGAATAAAAAAACATCAATCAAATTATAAAAAGAAATATCCGAACGGCAAAATTTACCCAAAAGAAAAGATTAAAAATGACTAAAAAAGATGGTTTTAAAACATTTGGCTATTCGTTTATAGTCTCACGAAAAATATGACATGATTATTTATCTTGTAAAGTGTACGATTGCTATGGGCGTCTCATGGTTGATTTATCAGAAGTTTTTGGCAAAACAGAAAACCTTCTGGCTAAATCGTATTTATCTACTTACCGCTATCATAGGATCTACATTGGCTCCAATTGTAAAGCTCCCCTCGGGAATGCCTGCGCTTTCGATAAAAAATAGTATCTATCCCTTATTAGATCTAACTAAACCTACTCCTGTTGAGGTGGTAGATAATGTTGCTACCATGTCTTCCTACAGCATAAGTGACTATGTCACATGGATTATAATTGCTATCTCCATATTGTTTGCCGTTCGATTTGTATATATAATTTTCAAAATAGTTAGGCTCAGTCAAGTATCATCTGTAGAGAGTATCGAAGGAATTAGCATTGCCATAATCGATGATAATCGTACACCTTTTTCACTTTTTAATACGATGTATGTAAATCAAACCGCTCATGAGAAAGGGATAGATGACGCAATCTTTCTTCATGAGAAATATCATATTCAACAAAGGCATTCAGTAGATAGAATAATAGTTGATATTATCTCAATTGTGCAATGGGTGAATCCATTTCTCTACTTACTAAAACGAGACTTAATTGACAACCATGAATATGCCGCAGATGCCTATGCAATAGACCAAACCAATGATTCTCAAAGTTACCTTTCACTCATAGTCAGCAACGCTCGATCTTCTTCTTCGCAAAACTTTCTACTGCAGCAATTCTCACATTCCTCCCCAAGAAAACGCATTAAAATGATTACTCTAATTCAACAGGCTGGGAAGGGCTGGTATCGCCCGTTGGCTTTTATACTTCTTCTTGCTTGTTTAATTTCCTGTTCTGATGATTACGCTAATCCAATTTCATCTGAAAATCCATATCCTTTCTCTAAAGAAAGTGATTCTAAAAAGCCGCCACCAACTATCGCATGGCCTGCTCCAGAGGTCCTTTTACCTATAAACAGACCTCTCGAACGATTGCTGGAAAAATGGACATATACTCAAACGTTCGGCGTAAGGATCGATAATAAAAAGGTAGAAAATGTTTTTCTTTTAAATTCTTCCCCGAATGACTTCAGTTTTTTTTCTGTTCGTGAGGTGAAAAGTGATTCAGAAGATTACGGAAAATTCCAATATACCGTATACATTCTTACCAATGAAGGTTATAAAAATCGCTTAGAAGAAATGCAGATCCGATATAAAAAATATAAGAAGGACTACCCTGAATTATATGCCAAACAAAAGCAATAACAAATCTCAAAAAAGAAGCCATGATCATATATCTAATAAAATCTACGATAGCCATGGGTATATCATGGTTGGTCTATCGAAATCTCCTGACTAATCAGAAAAACTTCTTTCTGAACCGCATCTACCTACTCGTTGCGATTATAGGGTCAACGCTTGCTCCTTTAGTCATGCTCCCTTCGGTAATGCCTAAGCTTTCAATTACAGATAATATTCATCCATTGTTAGAGCTATCCAACCCTTCTCTTATTGAAGCTACAGATAATGCTGCTATCATCTCTTCTTATAGCATAAGTGACTACATCACATGGGTTATAATTGCAATTTCCCTTTTGTTTGCCTTCCAGTTCGCTTACATAATTTTTAAATTAGTTGGGCTCACTCGAGTATCATATGTAGAGTGTAAAGGAGGTATTTACATTGCAATTATCAACGATAGTCGCACCCCTTTTTCTTTTTTCAATAAGATGTATGTAGATCAGTCTACTTATTCCAAAGGGATAAAAAATTCAATCTTTCTTCATGAGAAATATCACATCCAACAATGGCATTCATTAGATAGAATCATCATTGAATTCATTTCAATATTTCAATGGACAAACCCTTTCCTCTATTTGCTCAAGCGGGACTTAATAGACAATCATGAATATGCCGCAGATGCCTATGCAATAGACCAAACCAATGATTCTCAAAGTTACCTTTCACTCATAGTCAGCAACGCTCGATCTTCTTCTTCGCAAAACTTTCTACTGCAGCAATTCTCACATTCTTCATCCATAAAACGCATTAGAATGATTACTACAATTCAACAAGCGGGCAAGGACTGGCATAGTCTTTTGGCATTTTTACTTTTAATAGGATGTTTCATCTCATGTTCCGAAGATTTTGATGATCCATCTACATATCTTGAATTAACCCAATCAGAAACTTCTTCTAATAGTTCAATGATTACAGGAGCCAAAAGCTCTATCATTAATCGAATGCTTTCAGGCGAAGTTCCGTTTCCTCCTGCTCGCGTACTCCGCACAAATCGCCCACCAAAAAGACTTATTACGCAATGGCAGAAAGCTGAAATTTTTGGTGTATGGATAGATAAAGAGCAGGTAAGCAATCATATGTTAGCACAAAAAACTGCAGATCAATTTAGCTTTTTTAAAGTACGTGTACTACAAGAAGAAGAAGACAATTATTACGGGTCCTATGAATACAAAGTAGAATTAATGACTAATAAAAGCCTCGAAGAATTTAATCTTCAACAGGAAGAACTTCGCTTAGAATACAAAGAAAAGTATCCTGAAATATGGTCAGAATTAGAGCTATTTCGTAGACATAATAATTTGAAGAAAAGCAACTTTTTCTAAATCCTACTTTGGTCTACGACCGTTGTGCATGCACGACAGCAATCCCTACCATATCCACTATCTGTCTCACAGTAGCTCCTAATTGCAAAATATGAACTGGTTTCTTAAGACCTAATAAAACAGGTCCGATCATATCCACATCAGAAACTTCATTGAGTAAGTTGTACGCTATATTAGCACTCGAAAGATTTGGAAAAATTAGCACATTCGCTTTATGTCCTGCTAATTTAGAAAATGGATGCATCTCTTTAATAAGATCTGGATTAAAGGCCATATGCGCTTGCATTTCTCCATCTACGATCCAATCCGGATGTTTCTTATGCAATATTGCAGTAGCCTCACGCATAAGGACGGCTGATTCGCCATTGGCTACGGAGCCAAAATTAGAATAGGTAACTAAAGCAATCTTAGGTTCTATGTTATAGGTACGAACTTGTTCTGCAACCAATTCTGTGATGTCAGCAATGTCATTGGCGGTTAGAAAGTGATTAATCGTTGTATCCGCTAAGAATATCGGACCATTACGCGTCATCAGTATGTGCATTCCTGCGACTTTATTGACACCCTCTCTTGGACCAATAATCTGTAATGCAGGACGAACTGTATAAGGATAACTTCTAGCCAATCCTCCAATCATGGCATCTGCATCTCCTTGCTCTACCATCATCGCTCCGTAGTAACTTCGACGGCGCATGGTATTATTTGCTTCTTGACGTGTAAATCCTTTACGCTTTCTTTTTTCAAAGAAGAGTTCTCCATAAGTAGTTAAAAGGCCCTCTTCCTTTTTATCCCTTGGTACTTGAGGATTTATAATTTTAGTATTGGGAATATCGATACCATATTCCTCTAACATCGCATTGATCCTACCGACATGCCCCAGTAAGATTGGCTTAGCTATTCCCTCTTGAATAACTACTTGTGCAGCTTTAAGTACAGACACATTCTCAGCATCTGCAAATACAACTCTCTTAGGAGCTTGCCTTGCTTTGGTTTCAATAGCTTTAGTCAATGTATTATCCAACCCAAGTCTTTCAGACAATTCGAACTTATAGGCGTCCCAGTCTTCTATAGGATACTGAGCAACACCAGAATCCATTGCTGCTTTTGCAACAGCACTGGCAACCTCTGTTATAAGTCTTGGGTCTACAGGCTTTGGAATGATATAATCACGACCATATTTCAGATTCGTATCTCCGTAAGCAATGTTTACGATATCAGGAACGGGTTTTTTAGCGATTTCGGCGAGCGCTGTTACGGCTGCTATTTTCATAGCTTCATTAATCTCACTTGCTCTTACGTCTAAGGCGCCTCTGAAAATAAACGGAAACCCAAGTACATTATTCACTTGATTAGGATAGTCAGATCTTCCCGTTGCCATTATACAATCTGGCCTTGCAGAAGTGGCATCTTCATATGAGATCTCGGGAGTTGGATTTGCCATGGCAAATATGATCGGATCGGCATTCATGCCAGAGATCATATCCTTATTTAATACATTGCCACGAGAAAGCCCGATAAAGACATCTGCACCGTTGAGGGCATCTCCGAGACTCACATCTGCAGGAAGATTTCCATTGACAAATTCAGGTTTCTTCCCTGATAGATTAGTTCTACTTGGATGGATTAGTCCCTTGCTATCAAACATAAAGATGTTCTCTTTTTTTGCGCCTAGAGATGCATAGAGTCGATTACATGAAATAGATGAAGCTCCAGCCCCACTTACTATTATTCTTACATCTTGTATTTTCTTATTTACAATATCCAATGCATTGAGCAACGCGGCAGAACTGATAATAGCCGTACCATGCTGATCATCATGCATGACAGGAATATTGAGCTCTTCCTTGAGCCGTTCCTCTATCTCAAAACATGCTGGGGCAGAGATATCCTCTAAGTTAATACCACCAAAAGTTGGTTCCAGAATTTTGACTGTTCTGATAAACTCGTCGACATCCTTGGTATCCAACTCAAGATCAAAGACATCTATGTCAGCGTAAATCTTAAAAAGGAGCCCTTTACCTTCCATTACTGGCTTACTTGCAGCAGGACCTATGTCTCCTAGGCCTAATACCGCTGTTCCGTTGCTAATGACAGCAACAAGATTACCCTTAGCAGTATATTTATATACATCTTCTGGATGCTTCGCAATATCAAGACAAGGCTCAGCAACACCTGGAGAATAAGCTAATGAGAGATCCCTCTGATTAGCCGTTTCTTTAGTTGGGATTACTTCAATCTTACCAGGTCTTCCTTTCGAGTGATAATGCAATGCTGCATCACGCATGTTTTTCTTCATCATAGCATAACCATTAGATGGTCAAAGATGCTTTTTTTATTTTTACTAATTCGGAAATCCGAATATCGAATTTAATATGAATCTTGACCTTCCGTACATTCTCGTATCTTCGTGACAAATGAGAAAGTACGCATCATCTTAACAATGAAGTGATTTAAGAATTTATCAAGATGACTACTAACAACTCATTGACAGCCAGGCAGTTCTGCTTTTTTTATTCCTATAGCTTTTGCTGTGATAAGAAAAAGAGCTTCATCCTGACTATCAAGTTGAAAATATAGACGCTTTCGTCTAGGCAGTTATTTTCGGCGATCAGCCCAATTCTTAAATCACTTCAATTTTTATACGCCCCGTAGTGCGAGAAAATAGATCATTGCGGACATTGAAGAAATATGACATTTAAAGAATTAGGGCTAGAAGATCAAATTCTCGAAGCCATAGGTTACATGGGGTTTGAGACCGCAACACCAGTTCAAGAACAAGCCATGCCTTATATTATGGAAGGAAGAGATATTCTTGCTTGTGCTCAAACAGGAACGGGAAAAACTGCTGCATTTATTCTTCCCATTTTAAATAATCTCGCTAAGAATCCTGTTGACTACATTGATACCGTAGTAGTTGCTCCTACAAGAGAACTGGCCCAACAGATAGATAAGGAGATTCAAGCATTTTCGTATTTCGCCGGAGCAGAATCATTTGCCGTATATGGCGGTGGTGGAGCTGAAGACTTCGAAAAGCAAAAAAGAGCCCTCACCAAAGGGGCGAATATAATTGTTGCCACTCCAGGCAAATTAATATCTCATCTCAATATGGGATATGTCAAATTCGAAAAGGTAAATCACTTTATCCTCGACGAAGCGGATCGAATGTTGGATATGGGATTCTTCGATGATATTATGAAGATCGCAAGCTACATACCTAAAGGGCGGCAGACCTTACTCTTCAGTGCAACAATGCCTCCTAAGATTCGCAAATTAGCAAAGGAAATATTGAAGCCCAATCCTGCTGAAGTAAGTATAAGTATCTCTAAACCAGCGGCAGGTGTACTACAAGCCGCATATCTCGCCTATGATAGTCAGAAGGCGCAGTTAATAAGAGGCCTTATAAAAGACAAACCTAGCTATACAAGTATTCTTGTCTTTACTTCTACGAAGCGAAAAGTAAATGAAATCGTTCGTGCCTTAAATAGAAGTGATTATAAAGTTCAAGCCGTATCGTCAGATCTTGACCAAAAAGATCGCGAAGATGCTGTACGTAGATTTCGGTCCGGTGAGACTAGAGTAATCGTTGCGACTGATGTACTCAGTAGAGGAATAGATATAAAGGGCATCAATCTCGTCATCAATTATGACGTGCCAAATGATGCTGAAGATTATGTCCATCGTATCGGAAGAACGGCAAGGGCCGATTCTACAGGGGTTGCGATTACTGTTATTAGTCCTGATGACATGTATAAATTTGCCAAAATAGAGCAGCTCATAGAGCGTGAAGTTCCCAAAATCCCTCTTCCTAAACATCTCGGAGAAGGACCAAAATGGTCAACCGAAAGAACTTATGGCATTAAAGGCGGAGGCAATCGTAGTGGAGGAGGCAGATCAGGTTCTCGTCATAAGGGAGGTGGAAAGAGACATGGATCTCGAAATCAATCCTCTGGTGACAGAAATCAAGGACCTCGTAATAATCGAAAAGGGTCCAGTTAGACAAAGAATTGCGAATGACTTCATTAAAAAAATCATAAGGCATACCGCATCATGAACTAATTAATGATATTCCCTATTGATCGCTATGGATTAATTTCTCATGTTTGCACCCCGATTTAAAAAATTATCTCTTTAGCATGAAATACGTTGTTTTTTCACTTTTTTTACTTTGCTTCTTCTCATGTGATAGCAAGGTTCCAAGTATTATCCCTTCAGGTAATAATGAAATAGATGATTTACCATTCAGCAAAGTAGAAGACGGTAAAGCATACGCAGATCTGATATTAAGGGCATTAAGTACTAATCGCAAGCAACCTATCTATGATCAGATGATAGATAGAAACGATATTAACGTATTGGATTTTAATCGTTGGATTAGTATGTATAGTACAGGAATCACAGGCCGAAAAGATTGGGAGTTTAGAGATATCTATGAAGAGAATGACAGGAAAAAAAAAGGAGAAGGATATGACTACGCGTGGCTCGACCCAAAAGGCCGCCTCGGTCTTCAAGTCAATATCCTTCCTATCAAGACGGATAACGGATATAAAGTCAAGAAAATGGAATTCAGAAGCCGTCTGGAAATAATGGAAAGTATTGCAATCCCTGGTGGTGAAATTGAGGATTACAAGAAGCTTAATTATAATTGGGATAAGGAGTAATGTTGTACGATTTACCTAAGACGGGAAACGTTAGACAAATAGACAGACGACAGTTAGTTGAAGGACGGTTAACGGTTTTACGGTAGACGGATTGACAGATGACGATTAAGCGGCTCGAAGGTGGCGATACAACAGACTGGCGGTGGACGGTTTTTTACTCTTCTTTGAATAGCGCTTTGCGCCAGATGGCTTTCTCAACAATTCCTTCATTCCAATAAATGTATAATCTACAAATACTTGGGCCAGGCTTATTTCTATGTCGAGCAGGGATGATATTCCAAGTACCTACAAATTGATGAAGAAATTCAATCTCGTTCGAATCTACCTCTCCGTCTTTAATTCCAGCGTTCAAAATCAAAGGGATAGAATCTAATGGGAAGGCGAGACGCAACTTTATTACTCTGCTCTTGCCTTCAATAGGAATTTGAGTATATAGATTGTTGAGCTCCGCTATTTATTCATCATGTGAGTATGTGTTAAGAATTGGATCTTGCTCCGCACTCACATAGTATTTACAATTAACTCCAATTTTATAGAACCAATTGAACTCTCCATCAGGGATTAACTGTGCATGGGCAGTTATAACTGAAGAAAGCAAGAAAAGAATCGTTAGAAGCTGAATCATACCTTCTTAGATGCAAAGGAATAGTAAAGCGGTGGACGGTTAGACAGTCCACGGTTATTCTTTGGATGGATTGGCGATGAACAGATTAACTGTCGATGAATAATCAGATTGGCAGTCGAAAGATAAAAGGTCGACAATTGAACAGATGGACAGGCCTCGGTATAACCGTTTTTTCATCCGCGATTCAAGCATTAAAAAGAGATCATGTCACTTAAAGCTACTTGAAAACAGTAACAGCGCTACATCTAAGTGATTTTTCATTGAAAATTTCATCCTGTTCATTTAGTAATAAGCATAGTTCATTGATAATATCTATAAACTCATTTTTGACTGAGTACACCATCGTTCTATGTTGGTTATGTATATATACAATCAAACACTAAATGAGTTGTTCTATGAATAAAATTCTATCACTTTGTTTCCTTATTGGAATGACCTGGAACCTAAAAGGACAGGTAAGCTACTGTGCTGTCTTTGGAGAATACGACAATCTTCCCTTAACGGAGGTATTGTCTAAAATAGAGAGTTGGTGTAAGATTAAAATCATTTACAAAGAAGAAACCATCCGAAACATTTCAGTTTCGAAAAATTTCGACGGGACCCCTTTCAAAAAGGCCATTAATGAAATCTTAGAAGATACCCCGCTTGGATTTGTGATTATTGATGATCAGGCAATAGAGTTAAAGGAGAAAGCATCGCTAATCAAATACATTTCAATTTCAAATGACTTTAAGAATGTGGCCCTTTCTAAAGTATTTGATATATGGGCATTCAACTATAAGATTAATATTGACTATGATTACAATGATCTACTTGGTATAAATGTCAATGGCAAGTTGAAGGATGACCCTATGGATGTTGCTTTTTCCAAGATACTTTCTAACACAGATTTGTCTTACGAAATTATGGGACCCAAAATTGTTAAGGTGTATCGACCCAAAGGAGATAAGAAAGAAAAGAAAGTCTATGATTCTATATCACAAAACGTGACTCTTAGCGGCTCTATAAAAGACCGGGTAACTGGGGAAACACTACCATTTGCCAATGTACTTGTGCAGGGAACAACGACCGGGACGTCAGCAAATGTAGATGGCTTCTTTTCACTTTTTAATGTGCCAAGTGACACGGCTCTACTTGAAGTCTCATATATGGGATATCTCAGTGATCTGGTACGCCTTAATCCTGATATGAACATAGAAAATTTCGAACTCACTCTTGATCCTGGTGGAGTTCATTTAGACGAAATAACAATTGCCGCTGTAAATGCAGATGAGATGATGAAAGCTTCCTCTGGAGTAAGTAAGATAGGACTGACACCAGAAATTGCCTCCATACTACCAAGTTACGGTGAGAAAGATATATTTCGCTCCCTTCAACTGTTGCCAGGTGTGAGTGGGACGAACGAAAGCTCTTCAGGCCTCGTTGTTCGAGGAGGCACACCGGATCAAAACCTTATTTTATTTGATGGATTTACAGTATACCATGTTGACCATCTATTTGGTTTTTTCAGTGCATTTAATGCCAATGCCATTAAAGATGTTCAATTATATAAAGGTGGTTTTGAAGCAAAGTATGGAGGGAGGTTATCAAGCGTTGTTGATATAACTGGCAAGGATGGCAATACCAATGAATTCAACATGGGAATTGGAGCGAGTTTGTTGAGTGTCAATGGGTTTGTAGAATCTCCTTTTGCGAATGGGAAAGGCTCTTTCATTGTAACAGGAAGGAGGTCATTTCAGAGTAATTTCTATTCTAATATTTTTGATTCTTTCACAGATATTGGAGGAGGTTCTGAAGATCAACCAGCACCTACTGGCGGAGGGATCTTTGGGGGTCGTGGTGGTTTTGGAGGATTCGGTCAAGCGCAAGTTCAACCTAATTCCTACTTCTACGATCTCAATGCAAAATTGACTTATCGCTTTAGTCCTAAAGACAAAGTTTCATTCAGTCTTTATAATGGTGTTGATGACCTTGACAATTCACGGATTACAGATAGCAATGCATTCACAGGAGGACGCTTTGGGGGCGAAAATGCAACTACATCTTTTGTAAATGACAACATCGACTTAAGCAATTGGGGTAACCTCGGTGGAAGCGCCAAATGGTCCCGTCAATGGTCAGACAAATTCTATTCTAATACTACCCTCTCATATTCGAATTATTATAGTGAAAGAGATCAGAATAGTGAGACGAATATCACGAGGGCTGATACCATTATTGTAAGGCGTACTGGATCATATGAAAATAATGATCTTACCGACCTCACTTTCAAAATTGACAATGAATATAAAATCAATCAAAATAATCAATTAGGCTTTGGGCTTCAATACACTTATAATGACATCAAATATGACTATAATCAGAATGATACAATTACACTTGTCAATCGAGATGATCAAGGTTTAACTGCTTCATTTTATATTCAAGATAGAATTACAATCAATGACAAACTAATTCTAAGCGCTGGTCTGAGAACGAATTATTATGGGCCAACTTCTAAATTATACTTAGAACCGAGAGCATCTGCAACTTTTCTCGTCAACGAAAAGTTCAAACTGAAGGGAGCATTTGGTAAGTATAATCAATACGCTACAAGAGTAGTCCGAGAAGATATACAACAAGGCAGTCGTGATTTTTGGATTCTTGCTGATGATACGACGATTCCTACATCTTCATCTACTCATTTTATTCTTGGGGCTTCCTATGAGACGAATGGGATTCTTTTTGATGTGGAAGCCTATCACAAAAACTATGATGGTTTAAGTGAATACACTAATAGATTGGAGACAAGCGGTTTTGGGCCAAATCAGTCATTATCCATTGACGAGCGTTTCTATACCGGCTCTGGATACTCGAGAGGATTAGAATTTTTAGTGCAAAAAAAGCATAACAAATTTACAGGTTGGGTAAGCTATACATTAGGTGAGGTCAAGTATGATTTTGATGATTTTGGCGATAAGTCTTTTTTTGCCAACCAAGATGAGAGACACGAATTCAAAATAGTGGGTTCATACAGATTGAAAAATTTTGATTTATCTTCTACTTTTGTCTATGGTAGTGGGAAACCTTACACTGCGCCTCTTGGATTCTATGAGTTGACTTTATTAGATGGTTCTACAGAGCCATACTTTGAGATCAGTGAAAAAAATATACTCCGTAACCCCGCGTATCACAGATTAGATCTTTCCGCCAATTACAATTTCAATATTGGGGAATCCAAAGTTAAAATTGGTGTTTCTGTGTTCAATGTATATAATCGAAATAACACCTGGTACAAAGAGTATGAAGTCATTGAAAGTCAATTACTTGAAACAGATGTATCATTATTGGGCTTGACGCCCAGTCTATTCTTTAACTGGACACTAAAATAACCCATAGTAATCCATTCTATTCTGAAATAAAAATTACTTCCATGAAATATACATACCTCACACTAATCGTGTTATTAACCCTTAGTTCTTGCTCTGATGTAGAGACAGCACCGACATTTCTGAGCGAAACAGCAGTGGTAGAAGGGTACATTTTTGCTAACCAAGCAGTTGATTCTTTACGAATCACACAGTCCATTTCATACAATGGAGATGGGACGATTATCGCCATTGATGAGCTTACGGTTATCATTAATGACGGTATAACAGACATCCCTTTGGAATCGATAGGTAACGGATACTATCGAAATCTCAATCACATAGTAAAAGAAGACACGAACTACACTCTCTTCTTTGAATATCGAGGTGAGACAGTAATAGCCTCTACCTATGTCAATACATCGAAAACCATAGAGATATCAAAAAACACCTTGGCTTTAGAAAAAATAGAGTTTAGTGGTCCAGGCTCTGGTCTGCCTGCTGGCCTCAATCTCACACAAGAGATCGTAGAGGTGACTTGGGACAACTCCGAACTAAGTTATTACTTTGTTGATGTTGAGCACCTCGAGACTGAACCAGAATACGTACACGGCGTTTTTGAATACTTTGAAGACCAAGGGATAGAAAGACCAGGGAGGTTCTTTAGATCAGAACCAAATATTGTCAATTTCTACTCTTTAGACTCAAGAAGGGAACTACAATTCTTTGGCACATATGAGATTACTGTATACCGTCTTAATGCCGAATATGCAGCACTTTATAACACTATCGGCTCTTCAACATTATCTCTTCAGGAACCACCTTCTAATATAGAAAATGGTCTTGGTATATTTACCGCCGTTACAGCGCACAAACTGCGACTGGAAGTTGTGAAAAAATAGGGTCCATAGCAGGACATAGTTATCAATATCCAGTTCATTGAGATAATGGCCGTGTTATTGGAATAAACTCAGTTTTATCACTTGTTAGAGCGACCTTTGAGATATAGCAATTATAAAAAAAATAGGATCGTAATACATATTCTTCTATGGGGCGGAGCATGGATATTGCTCATATTGTTTTGGGCCAGAGGAACTATTGAGCCCATGTTCCTTTTTTACAGAACCATGCTTATATTACTGGGAATAGCCATAGTTCTAATTGCTAATTTAAAAATTTTACTTCCACAATTCTATTTTAAAAAGAAAATAGGCATTTATGTTTTTACGTCTTTCTTACTATTCATTCTAATGATCTGGTTATTGAATAATGACTTCTTTTTGTTTAGGGCATTGTTTGATAAATATGCCGATTATCAATCAAGTATATTAGAAAATGAAATAGCAAGAAGGGCGGCACGTCCTTCTAATTCCATCAAGTGGGTAAGATATATACTGCCTCTATTTCTTTCCTTTGGGGAAGTACCTTAGTAGAACTTACTCTTTATGTCAGTAGCAAGGAGAAGGCGATACTGTCTATTGAAAAGGAAAAATTGGATACAGAGATCAAATTTCTTAAATCTCAAATTAATCCACACTTCCTATTTAATGTTCTTAACAATATATATTCCCTAACTGTCATCAAGTCAGATAAAGCCCCAGAAAACCTGCTTCGTTTGTCTGGAATGCTTAGATATATGCTCTATGACTCTAATGAAGAAAAAGTGGCTTTGGGAAAGGAAATTGAATACTTAGAAAACTATATCAAACTTGCCGAACTGAAAGACAGTCGTGGTCTAAAAATTCAAGTTGCCTTAGACAAAAGTCAGCCGAATCTGAGAATTGCTCCTCTTCTCTTCATTCCATTTGTAGAAAATGCATTCAAACATAGTAAAATTGAAGATCTAAAAAATGGATTTATTAATATTAACCTTAGTGTTAGTAATGATCATTTAGTATTCAATATTGAAAATAGCATACCCAACATTCGTATAAGTAAAGATGATGTCGGTGGGATTGGATTGGCAAATACAAAACAACGGTTACATCTAATTTACCCGGATAAGCACTTCTTGGATATTTCAGACGACAGAAGCACATATTCGGTTATTTTAAACATCTTGAATTCAACTAACAAATGCAACAGCTTGCTGTTGTCATAAGAATAGGAGCAGCCTACTTGCTTTTG
>JBLIDB010000089.1:0-18018 GCA_047634015.1 Saprospiraceae bacterium | reverse complement strand
GGTGATACTCAAGATGTTTCAGATAACAATGATGGTATTATCGTGGTAGGGAAAAACAAAGAAAATGTTCATATAGATTGGGATGAAGTAAGTTCTATCACCTTTAAAAAATAGACTATAGAAAAGACGCTACCCTTCCAGTTATACTTTTACTGAAAATCTTATATGTTGGACCGAATTTTGAAGAGCCCTAATATTTCTTTACACGTATTATTGCCTGTCTGTTGCATCTTAATTGGTGCCGTAATTCTAAGTACCAATAACGAGGACCACAGTAATGTATTTGAATTAAGTGCCGCACTTTTCCTCTTAGCAATAGGGGCGATTTATTTAGGGAATCATCTTATAAATAGAATGCTCAATAGCCTTTTGAATTGGAAGGAAGTGCCCTTGAGAAGGTTGCTAATTCAATTAATATTAGCAACCTCCTTTTCCCTAATAATTCTAAATATTCTCTACTACTTTGCCAAAATTGAATTTACAGAATCGCCTCCAGTTGCTCCTCAATATGTGCTCCTCAATATTATTGGAATTGCTTTAATTATTCCAGCTATCTCAGTATTCTTTGGAATACGATTTTTGAGAGCATTACAACAATCAGAAATAGAAATACAGAAAATACAGAAGGAGAATACCCGAAGTCAAATGCTATCATTGAGGAACCACTTAGATCCTCATTTTCTATTTAACAATCTCAATATTCTATCATCGCTTATAGATCATGACATTGAGACGTCAAAAGTGTATTTAGAAAAATTTGCTGAAGTATACAGAGTAATATTGAAATCTGAAATGTCTGATCTGACATTGATATCAGATGAATTGCAGATGTTGTCATCCTATATTTATTTATTGCAAATAAGATTTGAAAACAATATTATTGTTTCAATTGATATCGAGGATCAGGATTTTGCATTACCTCCTTTATCTCTTCAGATGTTAATAGAAAATGCTATAAAGCATAACATTACAAGCCGAGATCGGCCATTAAATATAAGCTTGGAGCGAAAAGGGGACTTCTTGTGCATCTGTAATAATTATCAACCAAAACTATATGCGCCAGCACGAAAAGAAGGAACAGGGTTAGAGAACATCAAAACACGTTATGCCTTTTTTACAGATAAACACGTAGAGGTAATTCAAACAGCGGATCATTTCTGTGTGAACTTACCTATTCTAATAATCGAAGAAGAAATATGAAAATACTACTGATCGAAGACGAGCAATTGGCCGTCAAAAAACTAACACTTCTACTTCATAAAATTGATGCAACAATAGAAATTGTAGATTCGATTGATACAGTAGAGAATAGCATAAAGTATTTAGATAGTAATCCACTGCCCGATCTGATAATTAGCGATATTCATCTTGCAGATGGATTATGCTTTTCTATTTTCTCAGAACGAAATGTTACGTGTCCTATTATTTTCGCTACGGCATATGACAAGTATGCGATTCAGGCTTTTGAAGTGAATGGTATTGATTATTTACTAAAACCTGTTCAAGAAGAAAGGTTGGAACATGCCTTAGAAAAGTATAAAAAATTAGTTGGCTATCAACCTAAAGATCAGCATTCGCTGTACGAAGAATTCAAATCACTCTTGGCGGAAGAGAAGCAGGAGTATAAAACAAGATTTCTTTGTAAAATAGGGAATAAAATAAAATCTATTCCTACAACATCAATCAGGTATTTTTATAGTATGGATAAGATGACATTTATATGTGATAAAAATGGGAATAAGATCCCTGTCAATAACACATTAGATGAAATAGATCAATTAGTGGATCCTAAACATTTCTTTCGTCTTAATCGAAAATTCATAGCGCATTATGAGGCTATTGACGAGGTTCATACATACTTCAAAGGGAGAGTTAAAATTCATTTGACTCCAACAATTAAAGATGATATTATAGTGAGCTCCGAAAGAACGCCCCTGCTCAAATCTTGGCTTGATCAATGATTTGAGGTGATATAAGAATTAAGTAAGATGTCTACAAACAACTTATGAACCGCCAGCTATTCGTCTGGCATGAATAAGAAAGAGTTCTGCTCTGCCGAGCAATTTGCAAATCTCGAATTTCCACTTCGAGGTAGCTATTATAGTCAATTAGCCCAACTCTTAAATCACTCCATTAAGAAAGCTTTAACAAAAGGTATTTTTTAAGTACCTAAGAATCCCGATTCAGTAGGAATAGATACCGATCCAGTTCATTCTGCTTGTATGATCCTTAGCGTCTGAGCATCTTTGAAGCATCTACAGAATAACAGAACAAAATCATGACTAAAAAATTACTTCTTATAGCTGTTTCAGCATTGATCAACACGCTTTATATTAACTACTTCGATCAAAATCTCGCGAGTTCAGAAATTTATATCTATGGGACCGTGACGACACACGATGATCATGAATATAAAGGTCAGATGCGCTGGGGAAAAGAAGAGATCTTCTGGTTTGATATGTTTAATTCTTCGAAGCCAGAGAACGAAAATCTTGATTACTTATCTAAAGGCCAGATTGCCTCTCTGGACAAAGAAGACAAATGGCACGGTGGAAAGATAGATGTGCCTTTTGTGAAAAAATGGAATTGGAACAACAATAGTGATCATAGTCATGCTTTCTCAATAAGGTTTGGAGATATAGCAAAGCTCGAAATCCGAAGAGGTGATCGCGTCGTGGTGCACCTCAAATCTGGAGACAAAATAAAACTTAAAGGGGGCTCTAATGATATAGGAACAGAAATACAGGTCAACGACTTAGAAGTAGGTAATATAAAACTGGATTGGGATCAAGTAGCGGAAGTATCATTCTCCTCAGGAAAAGAAAATGTTGAGAATAAATTTGGTAATCCTCTATATGGTACTGTTACTACACGAGATGGTTCTTTTACTGGATTCGTTCAATGGGATCATGATGAGCGTATGTCAGAAGACGAACTTAACGGAGAATATGAGGACGGGGAAGTTGATATTCCTTTTGGGTCGATTACTTCAATAGAGCGTATCTCCCGAGGTTCGGAGGTGAATTTAGCATCCGGAAGAACATTCAAGTTGTACGGGACTAATGATGTGAATAATGACAATCGGGGAATAATCGTCAATATCGAAAATTTGGGGAGAGTAGATATTCCTTGGGGTGAATTTGAAAAAGTTGTTTTCACAGAAGCTCCAGATTCTGGCAATCTAAACTATAATTCTTTCAGTAAAGGAGGAGAGCATATAAAAGGTACTGTAACAAGTAAAGAAGGCACCTATAAAGGCCTTATCGCTTATGACTTAGACGAAAGCTACTTATGTGAAATGCTTAATGGTCAGCTGGATGATATTGAATATTCGATACTGTTTGAGTTTATCCAATCCATCGCATCTCAAGATGAAGATGGTTCTGAAATTATCCTTCGCTCAGGAAAGAAGATATACTTAGAAGAAGTCGTGGATGTCAGTTCTGAGAATGATGGTGCATTAATCTTCAGTGATGGGGAAGATGAGCGATATATCTCTTGGGATGAAATAACGAAAATCAGTTTGGATTAAATCTCCAGAAACGAAATACAATTACATGTTAAGATAGTGAAAGTCTTTTCCGAGTAGTTTTGGAAAGCCCGTGGATATTGTCCATGGGCTTTTCTTATTCTTAGAATCTTAATCCTCTTAGGCATTAGATTAAGGGGGGCTAAGTAATCATGGGTAATCTCTGAGATTCACTGGTTGGCTGAATGGCAATAGAAATGGTGTCAGGGCCTAAACAACTATTTGTTGCCGAATCGGTTATACTTGTACTATGAAGTTTGATGCCTTTAATACTGCCAACCGCGATCAACTCGAACAGGAGATCAAGGATAAACTGAAGAACTGGAAGCAAGTTATACAAGAGTATCAAATTCCTGATACTAAGAAAGCAATACTTCAGATTATCACTACTTTTCTTCCTTATATCGCTTTATGGACCCTCATGTATTTTAGCTTGAATTGGTCCATATGGTTGACTATCGGAATTGGTATAATCAATGTTTTCTTTCTGGTAAGGATATTTATCATTCAACATGATTGTGGGCACCAATCTTTTTTAGATTCCAAGAGATGGAACAATGTGATAGGAGTAGCCTGTAGTATTTTCAGTACGATCCCTTATAAATACTGGGCAAAAGTTCATAATCATCATCACGGGCATACTGGACAGCTCGAAGAGCGTAATATTGGCGATATAAACTTTATTACTGTTGATGAGTATAGAAATCGGTCTAAATGGGGTCGATTCAAATACCGTTTGTTTAGACATCCAGTAGTTCTATTTTTGGTCGTGCCGACATTATACTTTGCCGTTTCGAATCGAATTCCGTCCTTGAAACTTAAAGGATGGAATAAAATTAGAAGAACGCAAGTAATCAATAACCTCATTATTTTAGGGGTATATATCTTGCTTGCAATGGTCTTGGGTTGGAAGAAATTCCTTTTTATTCAGCTATTGTTAGTCTTAAGTTTCTTTTGCGTAGCGTTTTGGTTTTTTTACGTTCAGCATCAGCACGAAGAGACATATATGAGATGGCGTCATAATTGGGACTTCTTAGTAGCCTCTATTAGAGGTGCTAGTTACTACAAGTTGCCTAAATTATTTCAATGGTTAACAGGCAATATTGGATTGCATCATATACATCACCTAAGTGCGCGTATACCGAATTATAACCTCGAAAAATGCATGAGGGATAATCCCCTCTTTACCAAGTATGCTGTCACATTATCATTCTGGGATAGTCTTAAGACAGTAACCCTAAAACTATATGACGAAGAGCGTAAGCGAATGATCACATTTCGCGAATTTTATAAAATGGAAAGCCTTCGCTTGGCCTAAGGAGTAATACCCTCATCTTTTTTCTTCTTCCCATCTTTTAAAACGAATAAGTGACCTTAAGGAAGTCAATATCGTCTAAGAGATGGTGCTAAGAATATGTATCAATATCATATTCTGCCAATTGTGGATATGGGAAACCTATATGAAGCGAAGCATCAACAAAAACCAACTTTATAATATTTGTGATTACCTTAATTAATTATCACTTATGTCTAATATTATTACCGACTTAGGAAGTCTCGTTACTTCATAAATCGTCAAATCTGCTGCCAATTCTCTTGGAGAAAGCGAGGTCGTAATCGGGAAAGTAATCGGTACAATTACTCCTACTATTCTTGGAGGTTTACTCAATAAGTCATCCAATAATTATAGTTTCGGTCAGATATTTGATATGCTTGGCAATAAAGACAATGCGAGCTATTTAGATAACCTCGGTGATCTTATAGGTGGTGGAAATCTTGCTCATAATGACCCCAAAGACGCGGCTGGAGGGTTTTTAAACTCACTTTTTGGGGATAAGATGGGAGGAATTATTGATTTGGTTTCAAGCATAGCTGGTGTAAAGAAGTCTTCTTCTTCTTCTTCTTTATTTGGAATGGTTGCCCCAATGATCATGGGATATGTAGGAAAGAAAATAATGAAAGAAGGATTGAGCACTTTGGGATTAGCGAGCTTCCTTGGTAGTCAGGGAAATAATATCGCAAGTGCGATGCCAAATCAGTTGGCAGATATGATTGGATTTGATATGCCAGGAGGGCTTGCTGAAAAAGCGGCAAGTACTGTGAAAGATTCAGCTGCTGACAAAGTAGTGGATACTGTCGCAGACACAGCTAAGTCAGGTGGAAATATGTTGATGAAAATACTTCCTTTGTTATTATTAGGAATCGTTGGTTTATTTGCTTGGAAGCAGTGTGGAAATGATGTAAAGAATGCAGGAGAAAAAATTGTAGATGTAGTTGGAGTTCCAGCGAGCTCTGCTTCTGGGGCTATTAGTGATGCTACAAAAGTTACAGTTGATGCAGCGGGTAATGCTGTAGATGCTGCCGGAAATGCAATTGCGAGTCTTGGAGATTTCTTCAAGCGTAAATTGGTTAATGGAATAGAGTTAAACATCCCTGAATTCGGAGTCGAATCTAAGTTATTGAATGTCCTTGATGATGCTAAATCAGGATTAAGTGAGGATGAGTGGTATGATTTCTATAGAATTACATTTGCTTCAGGAAGTGCTTCTTTAGATATTAACAAGTCTCAAGAGCAATTAAGCAATATCGCTAAAATCATGAAAGCCTGTCCTAATATGAATATTAAGATAGGTGGTTACACAGATAATACTGGTGATGAAGCGGCTAATCTTACCCTTTTTGAAGCAAGAGTGAATGCGGTTAAGAAAGCAATTGCGAACTTAGGAGTAGAGGCTTAATAGAATCGCAACAGAAGATTACGGAATGGCACATCCAGTGGCTTCTAATGATACAGCAGAAGGAAGAGCTAAGAATAGAAGAATTGCCGTGAGAGTTACGAATAAGTAATAAGATTCGTACCTTTTAGAAAGTGCAATATAGTAAGCGCAATCAGAGTGATCTGATTGCGCTTTTTTTGTATTGATGGATAGAATTATGTTATTATTTTACCTTAAATTTCCTTCAATTTTACCGGGTTGATATAAGTCCAGCAATCAATCTTCCAGTTTCAATATCTCTGTGGTTCTTTCTCTGGTAGACATACATAGATCCTTATCGTCTATCAGCGATCGTCTGTAAGTAGGAATCATAATTCGTATTTCTTTCTCCCAATGCTGGGATTTTATTTCATTTGGAAACATGCTCGAGAGAACATTGAGCATAATGGATACAGAAGTAGAAGCTCCTGGAGATGCCCCCAGCAAGGCGGAAAGACTTCCATCCGCTGCATAAACGATTTCAGTTCCAAATTTTAAAACACCACCGTCACTATTATCCTTTTTGATTATTTGCACTCGCTGACCTGCAATCGTTAATTCCCAATCTTCAATCTTCGCTTCCGGATAATATACCTGTAAAGCTTTGAAGCGATCTTCCGGAGATTGTATGACCTGGCTGATCAGATACTTTGTAAGTGCGATGTTATGGATTCCTGCAGAAAGCATCGGCCGTACATTATGCATTTCTATAGATAGAGGGAGATCAAGGTAAGAGCCATTTTTTAGAAATTTTGTCGAGAATCCTGCATAAGGGCCAAACAGTAATGACCTCACTCCATCCAACATTCGTGTGTCCAAATGAGGAACAGACATAGAAGGGGCACCAACAGAAGCCTTTCCATATACTTTAGCTTGGTGTTGCAAGACTACTTCAGGATTTGTACATTTTAGAAATTGCCCGCTCACAGGAAATCCTCCATACCCTTGGCCTTCAGGAATGTCTGATTTTTCTAATAAGGTTAGAGAGCCGCCACCAGCACCAAGAAATACATAATCTGCGGTAACAGATTTTTCTTCTTTTCCGTGTAGGTCTTCTACATCTATTTGCCACTTTCCGTCCTTTCTATTTGTAAGATCTTGAACCTCATGACCTAAGTGAATCTCTACATTTTCACAGATCTGTAGATAGGCGATCATCTCGCGCGTAAGGGCTCTAAAATTCACATCAGTACCAATATCCATTCTTGTTGCAGCTATTGGCTCTTTATCTTTTCGACCACACATCATCAGTGGTACCCAAGTCTCTATATGGGCGTTCTTCGGTGTATTCCATGTCATGAAAGATAGGGTAGGCCGTCATAGAGAAGTAACGCTCTTTCAAAAATTTGACATTCTCGTTTCCCCAGACAAAACTCATGTGAGGGATATCATTGATAAAAGGTTGTTGATTAGGAAGATGTCCACTTTCCTTCAGGTGAGACCAGAATTGTTTTGATACTTCGAATTGCTCGGCGATCCTTAATGCTTTTGTAAGATCTACACTTCCATCTTCTCGAAAAGGCGAATAATTTAATTCGCAAAATGCAGAGTGACCGGTTCCTGCATTATTCCAAGCGTCTGAACTCTCAGCGCCTACTTTGTCTAATCGCTCGAATATGGAGATTTTGGCATCGGGCATTAGTCGCTTAAGCATTACACCTAATGTCGCACTCATAATTCCAGCACCAATTAGTGCTATTTCGGTTTCACTCTTACTCATGGATTAACTTTCACTTCAAGAGCGAAAGTACGGAATCACTACATACCCTTTATTCGAGTATTTCTAAAGCATATTTGACCTTCCTCAAAAGCTTGAAATCCAATAACTCCAGCTCTTGATACGGCTTCTTCGTAATTCATAGTCTGAATATCATTAATCCAGATCTGAATACGATTGCCTTTTGCTATAACACGCATCGTATTCCAAAGTCCGATTGTATTGACTGTTTTGCTTGCTGTGGAGAGGTGAACGATGGATCCCGTTCTATTGGATTGATCTGGGTGCTCATCCCAGATGTTCAATTCATAGCAATCCACCGGACTCATTTCTGCTGCTTTACACCTTATAAATATTCCAGAATTAACGATGGCATCTGGCTTGAATTCGAATTCTAATTGAAACGAATTATACTTCTTGTTTGTAATTAGAAAGCCATTGCCGCTACCTAAGATATTGCAGATCTGATCTTTGTTGTTGGTCCAGTCAGCATCACCATCATAGGTAAAAGTATGCACATTTTCAAATAGAGTATTCCATCCTCTTTCCGAATCTAAAGGTTGCTTAGGAGTACAAGCGGATAAGACAATTAGAAAACTAAGAATCCCAATTATTTTATTCTTCATCATAATTAGAAATACTTAATACTCAAGTCGATCATCTTCTGCTTTAGACCTGTATATGGTGGCATCATTTGTTCTATTGCACTTATCGGACTCCATTGATTTAGAATTCCGCGCTCATTAGAAAAGGCCTTAAATCCGAACTCTCCATGCGCTTTTCCTATACCGCTGTTATTATCTCCACCGAATGGTAAGTTATTATTGAAGAAGTGCATCGCGCTGTGATTAATACAAGTCCCCCCAGCTCGAGTGTTATTGATTATAAAATTTGTATTCTTTCTATTCTTGCTATAGATGTATAAGGCAAGAGGCTTTTCTTTATAAGAGATTTCTTCCACTACGGACTTAAGATGTGTAAAAGTATATATAGGAAGTAATGGTCCGAATATCTCATTCATCATAAGATCCATCTCACGATCTACATTGGATACAATTGTAGGCTCAATAAAGTCTTCATCTGCATTCATATTCCCGCCAGATTCGATTTTAATATTACCTTCTATAGCATTATCCATATAGCTTTTTAGGCGATTGAAATGTCTATCATTAACAATACGACAGTAAGAATCAGACTTAGAAGGCTGATCACCATACATCGCTTTGATATGCTTATCAATCAACTTAACCAACTCATCTTTCTTACTCTCATGAACAAAGATGTAATCTGGAGCGATACAAATCTGTCCGTTATTCATGAATTTCGCCCAAGCTATTCTGCGTGCAGCTACATCGAGATTAGCACTTTGATCTACGATGGTAGGAGATTTACCTCCTAACTCCAAAGTGACAGAAGCAAGGTGCTCAGCGGCAGCTTTCATAACTATCTTTCCTACACTTGGAGCCCCGGTAAAGAAGATATGATTAAAAGGTAATTCCAGTAAATCCTTAGATGTCTGAATACCCCCTTGGAACAATGCTACTTCTTTCTCATCGAAGAGTTCTTTAATCATACGACCCATTACCACTGAAGTAGCAGGTGTATTCTCTGACGGTTTTATCATTACACAGTTACCAGCGGCAATCGCCGATACCAATGGTCCGAAAGTCAGATTCACAGGGAAGTTCCATGGCGAGATAATCAATGCGACCCCTTTTGGTTCGTAATGAATGGTAGAACTTGTACCCATCAATGCCAATGGAGTGCCTACTTTCGTGGGCTTCATCCATTTCTCAAGGTGGGAGATTGTATGTTTCAGTTCACCCGTTACAGGGTAGATCTCCGTCAAATCTACTTCACTCGGATGCTTCTTGAAGTCTTCATAAAGCGCATCTCTTAAAGCCTGCTTATTCGCCAAGAGTGACTTGTGAAGTGCTTTTAGTTTCTTTATTCTCTGCTTCGCATTTGTATTCGCAATGACTTGCTGATGTCCTTGTTGTAGGGTGAATACTCGTTGGATTTCTGTAGATGTGCTTATTCCTTGTGAAGTAGTTTCGATTGACATGAGTTAGTAGTTTGATTAATATTAGCCATGAAAATAGTGTAGAAAAGTTAAAAAGGTTAAATGATAGGGCTTTTACTTACGATAGCGTGCGTATCGGCCTGAAATATGATGACAGTATAAATGATAAAAACGCCCTAAACCCATCTTACAGGAGGGACGACGGGTTCCTTAACCTCGGAGCTACAAGAAATTTACTAAATGAACATCCTTCTCTTTCAAGAATAGGACAAGAGGAAGCGTTTGTCTTGTGCTGAAATAGTTAAGGAAACAGTTCCTCCCTCATTACGGGTATTTACTAGGTCATAAGCCCTCATTACTTGATATTTTCGTGGAAAGGGAATATTTTACTACTTCGATTATAGTATAAGTAAGGAAGTAAACGTTTGCTTTTTGTAATCTTTAAGAAACTGCGGTATGTATCGACTCTACTATCTCCTCTTCTTTATCCCATTAAGTACAGGCCTATTGAGCGGGCAGTGCGTAGATCCAGAAGCTCATAATACCAGTATAGTATCCAACTGGATTTCTTGCGAAGCAAGTGCGAATCCACTTACCACCTTGCCTAATGGTCATTGGATATTATATGAGTTTGAGGAGGTGTATTCTATAGCTGGAATGAAATTGTGGAATATTAATAATCCGGATTATTTATCGATGGGGGCTCAAGATATTCGAATAGATATCTCCAGGGATGGAGCGATTTGGGAGACTCATGATACGATTAGTATAGATATGGCTCCTGGTCATCCTGACTACATAGGTCAAGAAATAGAGGGGCTGGAAGGAATAGAAACGAAGTACGTTTTGATGACTGTTCTTTCTAACTATGGAGCAGGCTGTATGGGATTCGCGGAGGTGAAGTTTAACTTAGACCAAATAAGCACATCAACAGAAGATATATTTGTTAATTCGCTAAAAACATGGCCTAACCCTGCAGATCAAAAAATTACCATCTCTTTAGAAAGTCTTAAAGGGAAAGTGAAAGGCTACCAAATCTCAGATATGTTGGGTAGGACGCTTTCTAGAGAAGAGTACGCATCATCAAATACCTTGGATCAAATAGAAATTAGAACGAACCATCTTAGTGATGGGCAGTATATAATTAGTGTAATCAGTGATGAAGGTCGATATAATGAGTCGATTGTTGTGGTTCACCCTAATTAGAAACTATCGTTAGCCCTGAGTATTGCGCCCCTGAGTTGTTGGAAATTTATCGTCTTATTGGAAAAATTGTGTGAATGAAAAAAATTACAATTTCGGTAGTATTAATTATTTGGGTTTTATGCCCTTGTATCTATGCTCAGATTTATGATGATTATCTTGGTGCAGGTCATGATAAAGGAATAAAAGTATGGACAAGTGATAATGCAGGTGTCGCTATAGGTCAGAATACGATCAATGGTGAGGGGCTCGATGCGATGAAGTATGAAGCATCTCGCTTTTTGTCTCAAGCAGCATTTGGAGGAACTTTAGAGCAAATTACTGATTTAGTAGCCTCCGAAAATGATTTCTCCGGATGGATAGATGCACAGATTCAAGAACCTACTTCATGGATGTTACCAGCTCTATATGCGAATGATGAAAGGGCAGAGAGATTGTTTTACATAGAGAATGACACTAATTATGTAGATAGTGAAGGAAATATGCCTTATGCAGATGCTGACTATTTCGGTCCTTATGAACTTCAATTCCAATATACGTGGTGGGATCAAAATATAAAAGGAGGCGATAATTTAAGGCAACGAGTAGCCTTTGCCTTGAGTCAAATTCTTGTCGTTAGTACGAATTCTAATTTGGGTGAATTCGGAGAAGGATTGGCGAGCTACTATGATAATCTTATGCAACATTCATTTGGTAATTATAAAGACCTCTTGCTCGATGTCTCTCTGGATCCTAACATGGGTTTCTACTTAAGTCATCTTAACAACAATAAAACGGATGCTGCAAGAGGGGTAAATCCAGACGAGAATTATGCGCGTGAGATAATGCAGTTATTCAGTATTGGATTATACGAATTGAACAATGACGGAACGCGCAAGACTGATGGTAATGGTGATTGGATCCCAACTTATGACAACAGTGATATAAAGGGCTTAGCGAAAGTATTCACAGGACTCAAAGGAGGTCGAGCAACTGAAGATTGCGCAATGTACTTTGCTGATCCGGATGACATTGAATTTGGGACAGATATTTATTGTGTGGAACGCACTGTGCCGATGAAGATGTATGAAGAACAACATGAACCTGGAGCGAAGACCATTGTTGGGAATTTTACAATTCCAACTGGGCAAACAGGCATGGAAGATATAGAAGATGCTGTAGAACATTTATTTAGTCATGATAATGTGGGCCCATTTTTAGCAACCCGCTTAATCCAGCAACTTATAAAATCTAACCCAACTCCGGCATATGTCGGAAGGGTGGCCTCAGCGTTTAATAATAATGGTCAAGGAGTTCGTGGAGATATGATAGCCGTAGTAAGAGCCGTATTATTGGATAGTGAAGCAAGAGATTGCGCCTCTATGCAGGATCCTTCTAGTGGAAAACTTCGTGAACCAATTATGCGCTTCACACATATTATAAATGCGTTACCACATATTAATCCGGATGGCTACTACTGGAATAACTCTTATGATTATAATGAGGATACAAAGCAACAAGTGCTGGGTGCTCCTTCTGTTTTTAACTTCTTTTCTCCTGAATATCAAGCACAAGGACAGATCACAGAGGCGGACTTGGTATCTCCAGAATTTCAAATTCACGATAGTCAAACGTCTCTCGGTTATATGAATCAAGTGCATAAATGGACTATGTGGAGCGATGTCGGAGGATTGCTATTCTGGGATTATGTCGGAGTACCTGCAGGTCTGGATGACACTGATGAGAACCAAATTACTCCTAATGTATTATCAAATCTCTTACAGTTGGCTCCATTGGCAGAAGATCCAGAAACATTAATAAACCATCTGGATGTGATGTTAACACATGGCCGATTATCAGATGGTACAAGGGCAACTATCAAAGAGACTATTACTGCGCCGATCTGGGCACTTCAGAATTCGGATGATCGCCTCCTTAATCGAGTAAGATTAGCCGTTTATTTATTCATGATCTCTCCGGATTATGTCATACTTAAATAAAAAGACAATGAGCAAACGCAATCATATATCTCGAAGAAGATTCATGGGCCAAACAGGGTGCGGCGCAATGGCTTCTACTACCTTATTTTCCACTTTATTAAATCTTAAGGCACTTGGTGCAGCTGCTATGTCTGATAGCAGTGTGATCGGTTCCGGAGATTATAAAGCTATGGTATGTATATATCTCGGAGGAGGAAATGATTCTTACAATATGCTCATGCCTACTCAAGCGGATGGAGGAAGTATGAGTGAATACAATGCATATGCCGGGATAAGAAATGAGATCGCTATTCCTCACGCTGCCATGACTGCAGTAAATCCTATAAGCGGTGCCAATACGATTCTAAACCCATTGAATACAGGAAGTAGAAACTTCGGATTGCATCCGTCAATGCCACGATTGGCACAATTGTTTAATTCTGGAAAGGCGGCTTTCGTTTCTAATGTTGGTACACTTATAGAACCACTTACTGTAAATGAGTTTTGGAATGAATCAAAGAGGGTCCCTTTAGGTCTCTTATCTCATAGTGATCAGACGCAACAATGGATGACTGCTTTGCCGCATGAGAGAGCAGGAATTGGATGGGGAGGAAGAATCTCCGATATGGTAAATGATATGAACACCAATCCATCACTTGCGATGGGCATATCAATGGCGGGCACGAATATTTTCCAGACGGGAGGCTCCACGAATTCCTATAGCATGAATGGGTATGCTTCTATTCTAAATGAGGACGGTACTCCCAATACACCACTAAGAGGAATTTTTGGTTATGATGACGATTGGGCGCTAATGCAAACAAGAACCGGAGCTATAGACAATATGTTGGATAAGACATATTCTGATATTTATGAAAACACCTATGCCAATCTTACCAAAGGAGGCCGTGATGGATGGAAGGCATTTGATAGTGCAATGCGGAATACTCAGATGAACACTTCTTTTAGAGGAGGTGTGGAAGGAAGTTATTTTGAAACGAATTCATTGGGCTGGGTAGGCAAGATGATAGGAGCAAGAGAGGAATTAGGTTATAAGCGGCAGACGTTTTTTGTTAGTATGGGAGGATGGGATCATCATGATGAAGTACTTGATGCTCAAGAAGCTGGATTAAATGAGGTGGATTTTGCCATAAATCAATTCCAGGAAGCACTTAAGGAAGATGGTATCGATGCTGAAGATTGTGTAGTGACATTTTTAATATCTGATTTTGCAAGGACTTTAGGTTCTAATGGTAATGGCACGGATCATGCTTGGGGTGGAAATATGGCAGTAGTAGGCGGTCCAGTTAAAGGACAACGCATTTATGGCACTTATCCGGAGACATTAGATCCAAGTAATAATGATTATGACCTCGGAGGAGGAATAGTAATGCCGACAACTTCAGCGGATGTGTATTTTGCGGAGATAGCGGAGTGGTTTGGTGTTCCTAAATCGAGACTAGGGGAAATCTTCCCGAATCTCAATAATTTCTATGATTATACAGTAGCTACTAATACGAATCCTCTAAATTTTTTAAATTACTAATAGGGTACAATCACTTATTTGCGTCTTATATGCAGAGAGAGATTGTTAGATAGTTTTTTCATACGTTTTATTATAAAGGGAGTTCATACTCCCTTTATTTATTTGTGTCTCGCAACAAAGTCACCCTCCTCGCATTATCTTTGTGATATAAATATCAGATAATGAAATATTGCTTCGTTTTAATTGCCTTTGTAATACTGTCATCCTGCGATAATAAGGCCGGGCCCCAATTGAATCCAAAGGAGTCTGAAACATCGACAAAACCTATTGGTTTTAAATCTGGAGTTTTTCAGGACCTGAATGTTCCTCAGTCGATGTCGATTCCAGAAGCCATTTATCTGGATGTAAGGACTCAAGAAGAAATTGATGAAGGGACAATTCCAAATTCTCTACACATAGATTTTAGAAAAGATAATTTCAAAGAAGAGGTCCTAAAATTAGATAAATCGAAAGCATATATCGTTTATTGCCGAAGTGGAGGGCGCAGTACTAAGGCATCAAAATTAATGGTAGATCTTGGGTTTGAAAAAATTGCTAATATGGCTGGGGGATATAATGAGTACAAAGTAGTAATGCAATAAGATGCCGAATTATATAAAAATTTTTCTGGATGGATATGGTGGCTATGCTTCTTACGTATGGCATGAGATCACACATCCTTCTTGGGAGAATTATTTCTATTGGCTAATTGTGGTTTCATTATTTTTTATGTGTCTCGAGTGGTTGAAACCATGGAGAAGCAATCAGGCGAAATTTAGAAAAGACTTCTGGTTGGATGCATTCTATATGTTCTTCAATTTCTTCTTGTTTTCTATCATTATTTATAATGCTGCATCTGATGTTGTAGTTAATTTCTTCAATTATTATGTCAAAGAAATTACGTCGATTGATCTTCAAGCGCTAAATCCAATGAGCACTTGGCCGATGTGGGCTATTCTTGTTATAGGATTCTTGGTTCGAGATTTTGTTCAATGGTGGACACATCGATTATTACATAAGTCAGAAAGGTTATGGCAGTTCCATAAAGTACATCATAGTGTACAAGAAATGGGTGTTGCTGCACATCTGCGATATCATTGGATGGAGACTATTGTATATAGGACGATAGAATATTTGCCGTTGGCAGTATTGGGTATTGGTCTTCATGATTTTTTTATAATACATGTTTTTACGTTGGCCGTAGGTCACTACAATCATTCTAATATCAGTATTTCTGGAAGAGTAACAGGAGGTATATTGGGAGGGCTGATAGGAATACTGATCGCCATTTCTGCCTTTGATATTCAACTATTAAATGATCCAACTATTCCAATTCAATTGCTCACAATAATCGGTTCTGGGGCAATAGGTTATTTCGGTTTTGGTCCGGGAATGAAATTTGTATTTAATCATCCCGAGATGCACATTTGGCACCATGCTAAGAGTCTTCCTAAAGAGAAAAGAACAGGCGTTAATTTTGGAATAACGCTTGCTATTTGGGATTATATTTTCGGAACGGTTCATATGCCTTATGATGGAAGGGATGAGACACTTGGATTTCCAGGGATAGAGGAATTTCCTAATACATTTAGGGGGCAAGTAACATATGGGTTTTCTTCGAAGTCTCAATAATTCCTTTAAGAATTGTTTCCCTTTCTCCTATAAGGTATACCGAGGATCTGTGATATACGGTAATCGTTCCATTGATGCTACTTCTATGGTTTGAAATCCAAATTCTTCTACGACTTTACCAATGACTTTATAAATCCCTTTGCCTCTAAATGGAAACTGTGCTGCCACAGGAGGGAAGTGAACAGTATCTATCCAATCTCCTTCTATATCCAGGAAAGTTCCAAAAAACATCTGCTTGCCATTTGATGTTTTGGTTCGTTTGGCAGTAATCAAGTAGCCTACAATTGAGACTTTTTTATTGATAAGTTGCGACAGGTCTTTGGAGGTGAGTTTATTAGTGTTTTCCTGTTCTAAAAGTAGAAAAGGAGAGGATAATGGAAATCCAAGTAATTCAATTTGATCAAAGGCATCTTCCAGTGCTGTTATTTCAAATTTGGGAAACTTAAAGTTCTTACTTCTTGGTTTGAAAAGTTGTTGTTGTTCTACAGCAGGCTTCTGATGATGACTTTGGTAATAAGCTTTCCAAAGTAATGATCTTCTATTTACACCTGTAGTTCGAAATGCGTCGATTCTAACAAGAATATCCAATTGCTCAATCCCCAGAAAGTTTCGCGCCATAAAATCATCAAGCGTTTTATAGTTTCCATGCGCATGTCTTGATTGAACTATTTTGTCAGAAGTCTCTCTATCGAGGTTGTTGAGTAAGTGGAATCCCAGATATATGTTTTTTCCTTCCAGAGTAGTCTCATACTCACTATGATTAACACAGGGAGGATGAATAATAGCGCCGCATATTCGAGCTTCATGGATATATAATTCTGGCCGATAGAATCCTCCTCCATTGTTTAAGACAGCCACCATGTATTCGATAGGGAAGTAAGCCTTGAGATATAGACTCTGATAGGACTCTACAGCATAAGATGCAGAATGGCCTTTAGCGAATGCGTAGCCTGCAAAGCTTTCCGTCTGATTCCATATTTCTTGAATTGTCTTATCTGGCTCCCCACGTTCTCTGCAATTAGAAATAAATTTTTCTTTTACTTTTTGGAATTCTTCACGAGAGCGATATTTCCCACTCATGCCACGTCGGAGTACATCAGCCTCACCAAGATCTAATCCTGCAAATATGTGCGCGACTTTTATAACATCTTCTTGATAGACCATAACACCATAAGTTTCTGGCATTATCTCCCACATAATAGGATGTGCTTGTTTCCGACGCGCTGGATTCTTATGGCGTAAGATATATTCCCTCATCATACCACTTTTTGCCACTCCAGGCCTGATAATGGAACTCGCAGCTACTAAGCCTAAGTAATTATCTACTTCAAGTTTGCGGAGCAACATGCGCATGGCAGGAGACTCTACATAGAAACAACCAATGCATTTCGCTTTCCTAATGAGGTCATTAATGTTTGGATCTTGGAGTAAGGGTTTAACATCATGTATGTCGACCAGCTCTGCTTCAGGTTGATTCTCTCTTACCAAAGCAATCGCATCTTTTATTTTACCGAGTCCTCGTTGTCCAAGAATATCATATTTGTAGAGACCCACGTCTTCAGAAATGATCATATCAAACTGTGTCGTGGCAAATCCTTTAGGCGGTAAGTCAGTAGCTGTAAAATAGTGAATCGGTTTCTCAGAAATTAGAATTCCAGCAGAGTGAACGCTTAGA
>JBLIDB010000088.1:0-18081 GCA_047634015.1 Saprospiraceae bacterium | reverse complement strand
TCAAGAAAATTTTTATATAACCAAAATTTAAAGTCGTATGAAGAAACTATTTACACTGGCTGTCGTGGCTTTTACTTTAGTTTTGATGACTTCTGCCACACTATCTGCACAGAGAACAATCTCAGGTGTTGTTAGTGATGATACAGGAGAAAGCCTCATCGGAGCTAATATTTTTGAAAAAGGTACCGCGAATGGTACTATTACAGACCTTGATGGTTCTTACTCTCTGTCAGTGGCAGATGGGGCTACATTGGTGTTTTCATTTACAGGATTTACAGACGTGGAGATTATCGTTGGAGCGACTGACGTAATCGATGTAGAGCTTTCAGCAGGTGAGTTGCTGGACGAAGTAGTTGTGACAGGGTATGGTACACAGAAATCGAGAGAAGTTACAAGCTCGATTGCTTCGGTTAAAGCTGAAGATTTCAATCAAGGGAATGTAAACAGCCCAACACAACTTTTACAAGGAAAAGTTGGAGGTCTCGTCATCGCAAGGCCAGGCTCCAATCCAAATGGAGATTTTGAAATTCGATTGAGAGGACTTTCTTCTGTGGGAGCTAGTTCATCGCCATTGATTGTAATTGACGGTGTTCTTGGGGGGGATCTTAATAGTGTCGAGCCACAAGATATCGCTTCAATAGATGTATTAAAAGATGCATCAGCAGCGGCAATCTATGGTACCAGAGGTGCTGCTGGAGTAATTCTTATAACTACCAAGAAAGGTGTTCCGGGAACCTCTTCTATCACTTACAATGGACAAGTTTCAATTGAATCTAAAGATAGAGTAGTGGATGTACTTACTGCCGACGAGTATAAAGCTTTTGGAGGTGGTGCGGATCGAGGAGCAAATACTGATTGGTTTGATGAGATCACCCAGACGGGAGTTTCTCATACGCATAACATCTCAATGAGCGGAGGAACTTCACAAACTACTTATCGTGTCTCGGGAAACTTTAGAGATGTTAAAGGTATAGCAAGAGAAACAGGATTTGATAGATTGAATTTCCGTGCTAATTTGACTCAGAAAGCATTGAATGATAAATTGACAGTTACTGCCAATATCACATCAAGTTCTGAAAATACTACTCTAGGATGGGAAGAGGCATTTAGGTATGCGACGATTCACAATCCGACATCTCCTATTTTTTTAAGCGAAAGTGATCCTGCATTTGGGAGATGGGATGGGTATCAACAAGAAGTATTGTTTGATTACTATAATCCTGTTGCTATCATAGATCAGAACCCACACGTTGGGAGTGACAAAAGTCTTACTGCTAATATTAAAGGAGTATATGACTTGACGGATGATCTGAATATTGGAGTATTTTACTCTAGACAGAGAGGTAGTGCAATAGAAAATGCATATTTTGATAAGAATAGTTTCTGGACAGGGGAGAATAGAAATGGATTAGCCAGAAGTAGAAATGATGAAAGAAAGGATCAGCTCTTTAGAGTAGTAGTGAATTATGACAAAGAACTGGCTTCTGGGACGGATTTGAGATTACTTGGAGGTTACGAGTATCAAGATTTTGAATTTTCTGGAACTGGAATCGAAGCTGGAGATTTTTTGACGGATGCTACTACATTTAATAACTTTTCGGGTGCTGGAGATTTTGCAAATGGATTTGCAGATGTTTTCTCATATAGAAATACGAATAAGCTTATTTCATTTTTTGGAAGAGCAAATTTGAATGTTAATAATACTTATTTCGCTTCTGCTAGTTTGAGAAGAGATGGTTCTTCAAGATTTGGAGCTGATGAAAAATGGGGATTGTTCCCGGCCTTAAGTGCTGGAGTTGATCTTGTGAAAGCAGTAAATATTTCGGGGTTTGATCAATTGAAATTGAGAGTGAGTTACGGGCAGACTGGAGCCAATGTAGATGAGAGTTTGTTGTCACTTCAGAGATTTGGACCTGGGAGCAACTTGTTTTTCTTTAATGGTGAGTATGTGCCAAGTTATGGTCCCGTGTCTAATGCCAATCCAAACTTAAAGTGGGAAAGAAAAACTGAGTACAATGTTGGAATTGACTTTTCTATATTGGATTATAAGCTGACTGGTTCAGTAGAGTACTACAACGCTACTACTAATGATGGATTGTTTACTTTCAATGTTTCACAGCCTCCGAATTTGTTCCCATCTACTAAATTAAATATTGGGGAAGTTTCAAACTCTGGTATCGAAGTAGCCTTGAACTACCTTGTAGATTTAGGTCAGGGTAAAAGTTGGAATATTGCCTTATCAGGCAGTAGGTGGTTTACACCTCAATTGAATTCTTTGACCAATGCGGACGGAACTGGACTGAGTGGAGGTTTTATTGATGGTGCCAATTTAGGCTCTCCAGGACAAAATGGAACTCCACTTGTTAGACTTCAGGAAGGTGCTGATTTGGGTATCTTATGGGGACTTGTTGTTGACGAAGATAATCCTGTTAGCGGAGATGGGTCATGGAACTTTGTTGATGTTAATGGAGATGGTGTACAAGATGATATTAGTGATAGAGCTATTATAGGGAATGGTTGGCCTAAATTCAACTTTGGTTTAAATAACTCAATAAGTATAGGAAAGGTTGATGTGAATTTGTTTTTTAGAGCGGTACTTGGTCATGATTTGATCAATACATTTAGAGCATTCTATGAGGCTCCTTCTCAAATATCAGCATACAATATCTTGTCCACATCTGCAGACATTTCTAATTTAGTGGACCAGCCACAATTTTCAAGTTATCACGTTGAAGATGCATCTTTCATTAAACTTGATAATGCAACTATTGGGTACACATTTGACACGGGTAATACAGAATTTAAAAAGATTAGAGTTTATGTTACGGGCCAAAATTTATTAACAATAACTGGCTATTCTGGAGTTTCTCCAGAACCTCGTCTTCAAGATGGAAGTAGTGAGTTTGGGAAATTGGCTGTTGGGATTGATAGGAGAAACACTTATTTTTCAGCAAGAGGTTTCACATTTGGTGTGAATCTTGGATTTTAATTTGATAACAGATATTTAAAATATAATATGAAAAATTATAAAAAATTATCGTTCAAGTTGATTACACTTATAATATGTGTAATCAGTTTTACACCAGCTTGTACTGACTTGAGCGAGGAGGTATTTAGTGAAGTTACTTCCGACAACTTTTTTCAAACGGAAGAGGAATTAATTGCGGCACTTGGAGAAGCCTACACTGCAATGTATGGTTATGCTTATGGAGGATATGGTGCAACCCAAGAGGTTTCATCAGATGAGCTTACAGTCCCTACAAGAGGTCCTGACTGGGGTGATGGAGGACACTGGGTAAGATTGCACCAGCATAATTGGACTTCGGAAGATCCTGAACCTAATGGGGCCTATGGGTTTCTGTTTGGTGCAGTTAGTACATGTAATAGACTAATATTTCAATTTGAAGAATTAGGCAATCCTCTGACTGAGCCATTTATTGGAGAATTAAAGGGCTTGAGAGCGGTTTACTACATGTGGTTGTTGGATTTATTTGGAAATGTTCCCATTGTAACTGGTTTTGCAGATGCGGATCCAAGTCCGGCTACTAATTCCAGAGCAGAAGTGTATGCTTTTGTTGAATCAGAATTGCTTGAGAATTTGACTAAAGTTCCTTCAGTTGTTGATGGAACAACTTACGGGAGAGTTAATCAAATGGTGATTCAAACAGCGTTGGCTAAGTTGTATCTTAATGCAGAAATATATACGGGATCACCACAATGGCAGAAAGCAATAACTGCTTGCAATGCAGTGATCAATTCTGGCAACTTCTCTATGGAGTCAGATTACTTTGCCAATTTCGCTATTGAGAATAGCGGTTCTTCAGAATTCATAATGGCGATCCCTTATGATGCTGTTAATGCTGGAGGAAATAACTTGGTTATGAGAACACTGAGTTATCTTAATCAACAAACTTATGACCTTGCGGCTCAACCATGGAATGGATGGTGTACAATGGAAGATTTTTATAACTCATATGAGGATGGGGATTTAAGAAAGGGAACTCCGAATACAGAAGATGGACCTTCAACACAACGTAGTAACTTCTTGATTGGACCACAATGGGATGTCACAGGTAAGGTAAGATTGACTGATGCAGGTACATTGGCTTCAGGGGTTGACCCTGATGGTGAGCCATTTACTATTCGTGCAGAAGTAAATGAATTATTTCCGAATGCATGGAGAGAAGCTGGTGCTCGTGTTTCGAAATATGAATTTGAAATAGGTGGTCGTGATAATATGAATAATGACTATCCCGTATTCAGATATACTGATATAATCATGATGAAGGCTGAAGGACTATGGAGATTAGATCCAGGAAGTTCTGAGGCATTGGCCTTGATGAATATGGTGAGAGAACGTGTAGAAGTGGTTCCTTTTACAGCATTGACAGCTGAAAATATTTTGGCAGAAAGAGGACGTGAATTGTTTGTGGAAAATCATAGACGTACAGATTTGATCAGATTTGGTAAGTTTACCGAAGCTTGGTGGGAGAAGCCTGCAGACGAGGCTTGTAAAACTTTGATGCCTATACCGAAATCACAGATTGATGCGAATCCTAATCTGGTGCAAAATCCATGTTATTAGGAAAAAGTTGAATTATAAATTTTTGAAACCCGTGTTAAAGTATAACACGGGTTTTTTTATCTAATTATGAGAGATTTTACCTTTATAATAATATTGATTCTATTGTTCAGCGGGTGTGAGCCTAGCAATGGAATTGATGAGGGAAAGCGATTTTCCTTAATCGATCCAGGGGAGTCTGGTATTACATTCCGAAATGACCTCGTTCAGTCTGATAGCATAAACATATACACTTTTCGAAATTTCTATAACGGGGCAGGAATAGGATTAGGAGACTTTAATAAAGATGGATTGACAGATTTGTTTTTTGCTGGAAATCAAGTCGATAATGAACTATATCTGAATCTTGGAGATTTCAAATTCAAAAATGTAAGCGCGGCTGCTGGTGCAGCCTCACAGAATGTTTGGTCAACGGGAGTTAGTATCGCAGATATTAATGGGGATGGTTGGCTTGACATATATATCTGCAAATCAGGAGATAAAAAAGGAGCTAATAGACATAATGAATTGTTTATTAGTAATGGAATGTCTATTAACAAGGAGGGAGAAGGGCAGCTTACCTTTAAAGAAAGTTCACATGTTTATGGTTTAGATGATATAGGATTATCAACGCATGCTGCATTCTTTGATTATGATAAGGATGGAGATCTCGACTGCTATCTCTTAAATAACTCTTATCGAACTGTAGGCGGTTATGATCTAATTCCTGACCAACGGAAGATCCGTGATGTAGCCGGGGGGAATAAATTATATCGGAGTGAACTAGCACAGGGAGAGCATCGATTTACAGATGTAAGCGAAAAAGCAGGAATATATGGAAGCGCTATTGGATTTGGACTCGGGGTTGCCATCTCGGATTTGAATGGTGACGATTGGCCAGATATATTCGTGAGCAATGATTTCTTTGAGAAGGATTATCTGTATATTAATAATAAGGATGGAACCTTCGATGAGCAATTAGAAATACGGACACAAGAGATTAGCATGGGTTCCATGGGAGCTGATATAGCGGATCTGAATAATGATACCAGGCCTGAGATCTTTGTCACAGAGATGTTGCCGAGGGACTTAAAGAGATATAAGTCTAAAGCTCAATTTGAAGACTGGAATAAGCATAAACTGACCAGTGATAATGGGTATTTTCATCAGTTCTCTCGTAATTCCTTACAACTTAATCAAGGGAAAGGTATATTTTCAGAAATATCTAGATATGCTGGGGTTGATGCTACTGACTGGAGTTGGGGAGCCTTAATCGCGGATTTAGATGCTAATGGATATCAAGATATTTTTGTCTCCAATGGGATTTATTTAGATCTCTTAGATCAGGATTATATAAATTTCTTCTCTGATGCCAATCAGGTCCGCGAGATACTTCATAATCCTAAAAAAGGAATGCTGGGGTTGGTTGAGAAAATACCTTCGGTACCCATTGCCAATAATCTATTTATGAATAGTGGTACGATGCGGCTTACAGAAAGTGCTAAGGAATGGGGCTTGAATCAAACGGGTTTTAGCAATGGAGCTGCATATGGAGATTTGGATAACGATGGTGACCTGGATTTGATTGTGAACAACGTAAATAATCATCCATTTGTGCTTAAGAATAATAGCAGTAGAAATAACTATATCAAAGTAAAGTTGAGCGGGTCTTCTTTCAATACACAAGCAATCGGGGCCAAAGTACTCGTATATGCTGGCGAACAGATATTTTATAGAGAGTTGTATCCTCAGAGGGGATTTATGTCATCTGTAGATCCCATAATTCATATCGGATTAGGAGACCATGAGCATATTGATTCAATGGTAGTTCGCTGGCCCGATAATATGATAACTTCAAGAAATTCGCTTGAGGTGAATCACTTAATTGAGATTGATCAGAATGAGAGTGCTACTAGAATCAGTCCCAATAGCACAACTGATGTATTGCTTAAAAAGTCTAATATTTCATTAACATTTGAACATCAAGAAGTATCGTACTCCGACTTTGATAAGGAATCACTTCTTATGAAGATGCAAAGTAAAGAAGGCCCAGCTTGCTGTTCTGGGGATATTAACAATGATGGATTGGAAGACTTCTATGTAGGTGGCGCAGCAGGGCAAAAAGGGGTATTGTATGTACAGCATAAAAATGGATCTTTTCAACAAAAAGAGATAGATTCTAAGTCGGAAAGTGAAGAAACCGATTGTATATTTTTTGATGCCAATGGCGACGAAAATATAGATCTATATGTGGCAAGTGGTTCGAGTGAATTTGGCAGGGAAAATTCGGCGCTAATAGATAGAATGTATTTTCAAGAAAATGGCATGTTTCAAATGTCCAACCAAATATTGCCAGATTTTAAGTTTCAGAATACTTCCTCCGTAGCACATCTGGATTACGATAAAGATGGAGACCAAGATCTTATAGTCGGTGTTAATAGTGTGCCATTAAAATATGGCTTGTCGAATTCGTCATATTTGTTGGAAAATGATGGACAGGGAATATTTCGAAATGTAACTAAAATTAAAGCACCTGATCTGATAAACATAGGTATGATTTCCGATGTCTCGGTGGGTGATTTTGACAGAGATGGAGATGTGGATATATCACTAATAGGAGAATGGACTAGTCCGATGTTTTTGGAGAATATTTCAGGTTCGTTTCAAATCAAGGAATTGCTGGGGGATAATCTGAATGGCTTGTGGAATATGATCGAAGCAAGAGATATCGATCAGGATGGTGATTTGGATTTCGTATTAGGTAACCTTGGTAATAATAATCAACTCAAAATTGATTCTTTAAATCCTGCGAGGTTATATATCAATGACTTTGATAAAAATGGAAAGATCGAGCAGATTCTTTCTATTAAGGATAATGGGAAATATGTGCCTTTTCATACACGTAATGAGTTGATAAAGCAACTACCGATTATCGCTAAGACTTTTCATGATTATAAATCGTATGCTACTGCGGGTATGGATGAGATCTTCCCGGTTGAAATGTTGTCTCGAAGTATAGTATTAGAAGCCAATCAAAGCTGTTCCGGCATCCTCATGAATAATGATAATTGGAATTTTTCCTTTATCCCTTTTTTGGAGGCGGCGCAGATGGCTCCTATTTATGCGTGTGAGGTGCTGGATTTAAATGGAGATGGAATATTAGACTTACTATTGGGTGGGAATCAATTAGATTGGATTCCTCGTTTAGGTAGTCAGAAAGGTTCCTATGGAATGTGTCTACTGGGGAAAGGAGAAGGGAAGTACGTTTCGATTATGCATGAAGCAAGTGGATATTTAGAACGTGGAGAGATCAGAAAGATCATAAAACTTAACGATAAGATCATTATTGCCAAGAATAATATGAAAATGTCGATATATGAATTACAATAGAATGATAGGATTTTGCAAATTTCTTATAGCGTTGATGGGCTCAATGATTTTGATTCAATGTAGTAATGACGTCCGGTCATATGAAGATCTTGTAGTAAAGGAGATGTCATCAGGTGTGGTTGTTGATACGCTGTTTCATGGAATTTATTTTGATATGCCTGCAAAGGACTTTTATAAACACTGTTGGGATATGAATAAAAAAGGGTTGCTGGCTGATGGATTTGGCAATTCCACGGCAGCCTTCAAATTGACAGGAATGAAGGCTGATGCTCGCTTTGAGTTTTACCCTAGATTCAAAGACGATAAAATAAGTGCTATGCCAGCCTTTGTTCATTATAATGCTTGGGCTCCCTGGAATACTGAATTTTCTGCTATACAACTTATAGAGGATATTCAAGAGATATTAGTAGAGTGGTATGGCTTGAAATTTTATCCAATAAAAGCAAAATCAATATTTGGCAAGGCTTACGTGGGAGTCAAAGGGAACCTGAAGATTGTGTTATATCACAACGCAGATAACAAAGTCGAAATAGCTTATACTGATCTAAGAAAAGGAGATGATGTCAAAGTTGTATTTAAACAAGACTAATATGCAAATGCAAATTATTTTTAAATATTGTTTTGTACTTATTGGAATTTATCTGATAGCTGGTTGTAATAAGGATGGGTCAAGTCCTAAGGAGCTATTTTATAAATTATCGGAGACGCAGAGCAAAGTGAATTTTGAAAATGAGTTGGACTTTGACAAAAGATTTAATATATATAAGTATAGAAATTTCTACAATGGAGGAGGAGTAGCAATTGGGGATGTCAACAATGATGGTTGGATGGATCTTTACTTTACCGCTAACATGAGGCCGAACCACCTTTATATCAATAATGGAGATTTGTCATTTAGAGAAGTGGCTGAAGAATTCGGAGTAGATGGCAATGGTGCTTGGTCTACGGGTGTCGCCATGGTTGATATCAATGGAGATGGATGGACTGATATATATGTGTGTAATTCAGGAGACATAGAAGGCGATGATAAGAAGAATGAGCTTTTTATTAATCAAGAAGGAAAGGGCTTCGTCGAAGAAGCAGAAAAGTATGGATTGGCAGATGAGGGTTTAACGACGCACATTGCTTTTTTTGACTATGATAAAGATGGAGATCTTGATTGTTATTTGCTCAATAATTCATTCGAGGCCATCGGGAGCTTTAACCTTAAGAAAAATGAGCGACCTAATCGGAGTATCAAAGGAGGCGATAAATTCTTTAGAAATAACAATGGATACTTTGAAGATATAAGTGAAGAAGCGGGGATATATGGCAGTGTAATTGGATTTGGCTTGGGAGTAACAGTAGGAGATATAGATCAAGATGGGTGGCAAGATATATTTGTTTCCAATGACTTTTTTGAGCGGGATTATATCTATATGAACAATGGGGATGGCACATTTACCGAAAACTTAGAAGAGCAGATGAAATCTATTTCTGGAGCTTCGATGGGGGCGGATATGGCGGATATTAATAATGATGGTTTTCCTGAGATTTTCGTAACAGAGATGTTGCCTCAATCAAATAAGCGGCTTAAAACAAAGACAACTTTTGAGAATTGGGATCGATATCAATATAGTTTAAACAACGGGTACTATCATCAGTTTACTCGTAACATGTTCCACTTAAATAATGGTGATGATACATTCAGTGAAGTAGGAAGATTACTTGGTGTGGAGGCGACAGACTGGAGTTGGGGTGCACTAATTAACGACTATGATAATGATGGACTTAAAGATCTGTTTATAGCTAATGGAATTCATAAAGATCTCACAGATCAGGATTATATAAATTACATTTCTACGCAGGAAATGGCTGAATCTGTAATATCTCAAGAGGGAGTAGATTTCAAAAAATTGACAGATGTCATCCCCTCTAATAAGATTTCCAATTACATGTACCAGAATCTTGGAAACTTAAAGTTCAAGGATGTTACTGAGGACTGGGGGCTGGACATGCCCTCGCATTCTAATGGTTCGGCTTATGTCGATATCGACAATGATGGTGACTTGGATCTTGTCATCAATAATCTCGATGATTTGGCATCTATATACATTAATCAATCTGAGAGTGTCAATGAATCAGGGCATTATATCAAACTGATATTTAAAGGGATTGGTAAGAATACACAGGGCATAGGAGCTCATGTAGAAGTCCATGTCAATGGCCAGATTATAAGTTATGAACAGATGCCTGTCAAAGGTTTCCAATCTTCCGTTGATCCTCGTTTGAACATAGGTGTGGGATCTAATAATATGATTGATAGTTTAAAGGTTTTGTGGAATGACGGTCTTGTCACAACACTCTTTGACATCGAAGTTGATCAGATTCTTACTTTAGAACAAAAAAATTCTACGGTTCCTAATAATGCTTTGGAGACAGAATCATCTGAGATATTCAGGGACATCACCTCCAGTACAGGAATTGATTTCATACATACAGAGAATGAATTTGTGGATTTTGATCGTGATCGCCTTATGTATCACATGCTATCGGTAGAAGGGCCAGCATTGTGTCTTGGTGATTTGAATGGAGATGGCCTAGAGGATATATACATTGGAGGAGCTAAGGATCATCAGGGATCGATATATCTCCAAGAAGAGAATGGTGCATTCTCCAAACATGTAGCACCTTTCTTGGCAGAAGATGCTATATCTGAGGATGTCGACTGTGCATGTATGGACGTAGATGGTGATGGTGATCAGGATCTCTATGTTGCAAGTGGAGGTAATGAGTTTCCTAGTAGTTCTGGAGCATTGATAGATCGCTTGTATATCAATAATGGGAAAGGAGTATTTGAGAAATCGAAACAAATATTACCTTCCTTCAAGTTTGAAAACACCTCTACTGTAGCGCCATCCGATATAGATGGCGATGGAGATATAGATTTATTTATTGGTGTTCGAGCTAAGCCCTTCTTAGTTGGAGTTCCAACGGATGGATATCTCTTAAAGAATGATGGAAGTGGTGTGTTTGAAGATGTGACAAAAATAGAGGCTCCCTTTATGAAAGGCATGGGGATGGTTACAGATGCAGTATGGTCAGATATTGATGGTGACAACGATGATGACCTTATTGTTGTCGGTGAATGGATGCAAATCACAATGTATGAGAACCAAAATGGCATTTTGGAGGAGATCTCAGATCGGTTAGGACTCGATAGTACGAATGGATGGTGGAACAGGATAGAGGCGGCAGATCTGGATCACGATGGTGATATAGACTTTGTTATAGGGAATCATGGTTTGAACTCTCGATTCAGGGCATCTAAAAAAGAGCCAGTTCTTCAATATGTTAATGACTTCGATCAGAATGGAACTGCCGAAGTAATGATCTGTACATATGAAAATGGTGCCATATATCCTCTAGTTCTGAAGCATGATCTTGTAATGCAAATTCCAAGCCTAAAAAAGAAGTATCTTAAATATGAGAGATATCAAGATCAGACAATATTTGATGTTTTTACAGAAGAGCAGTTGGTGAACTCATCCAAATCAGAAGCATATATAATGGAATCAGTAGTGCTAATCAATGAAGGAGAGCAGGGATTTTCAATGCACAATCTACCAGTAGAAGCTCAGTTCTCTCCTGTGTATGGAATAGCAATAAATGATTTCGACAAGGATGGGCATCTTGATATTGTATTAGGAGGAAACTTTTATAATGCCAAACCAGAAGTAGGAAGATATGACGCGAGTTATGGAGCTTTTTTAAAAGGGGATGGGCAAGGTAGCTTCAAGTTTGCTCCTAATTCTGAATCTGGATTAAAATTAGAAGATCAAATAAGGCGAATAGCGTTGGTTCAATCAGCTATGTATAAAGAACTCTTAATTGTAGTCCGCAATAATACTTCTGCACTTGCGTACAAATATTAGATATATTTAGTGGCACTTAGGCCTTAAATATGATGAAATCTATATTGACCCACACTATTATCTTATGGAGTGTTCTACTCCTAAGGAAAGGGTTTGAGTGTGATGGATCAGTATATTTGATAGGTTATACGGAATCTACAGGTCGTTCAGAACTTCTTGTTCTAAGTGAGAATAATGGAAGTTATACTATAACATCTATTGGACTTTCTGAGAATCGTAAGCTTACAAGCTTGGCATACAATGTACTTAATAAGGGACTTGTAGCTTTAGATGCATGTAGTTATGAGTTGGTATCTATTGATGCATTAGGTGTGATCACATCTCTTGGAGTCCCTGAAGACATAGATATGGATTATGAATTCCACAGTGGCACCATATCACCTGATGGAATTGGAATTTACCTCGTCGGATATGACCCTAAGTTGGGTTTTGATAGTCGATTTTATTCCATAAATCTGAACCGCCAAGAACTGTATGCAGGCTACTTGGGGATCACTGGAGATCGTACTGTGGTATTGAGTGACATTGCTACAGACCCTATTAGCGGAGAAATGTTTTGGTATGACAACTCAAGAGGCCAACTTGTAAGAGCCGGAATTGGAGGACAAATATCCACCCAGGATTTCCCTACAACGGGAATTACTAATATGAGTGGTCTTTTTTTTAATCAAGAAGGACAGCTTTTTGGCATTTCTGTAGAGCAAGGAATATATTCTATCGATAAGTTACATGGGAATATGGACTTTATTTTAGAAAGCCCAATGGAGGCTACTTCCGGAGATGCATGTTCTTTTCCCTTTACGAGTACTTTTACGAAGGAAGTTCCCAAGGAGATACTTCCTTGTGAGGAGTTTGAAGTCGTTTATACTTTTGATAATAAACTGGGTATAGGTCAGACTTGGATCTCGGTTCGTGATACATTTCCAGAAGGGCTTGAAATATTGTCCGTTTCAGGAGAAGTCATCAGCGATTTTAATATTGTTGATTTGGCCCCTAATATCGTGGCCTTAGAAAATCTAATCTATTTACTACATGAGAATTATATCACGGTCAAAGTTCGCGCTTCAGAGAACTTTATAGGAAGATTTGCCAGTAGAGCGTATCAATGGGATTTCCCAAAGGCTTTTGATGTGGCATCTTATTCTGATGATCCAACCACGGAAGTGCCACATGACGAGACGGAATCTAATATCTTAAGGCCTGAATCCTTAGAAATAGATGAATTTATATCTTTTGATTGTGAGGGTAGACAAGCTACTATTTCGTCGCCTATAAAAGGGGATATTTATCGATGGAATACTGGATCCAGCGATTCCGTAATTATAATATCGGCTCCAGGATGGTATAGCATAGAGGTTTTGAATGAATGCATCTATTTCAGGGATTCTATTTATATAGAGGAATTCCCAGGGTCAAAGAGGTTAACTTTGCAAAGCAGTCAACATATACAACTCGGAGATTCTATATTCCTTATTAGTAATCTCAATCGAGGCACGCCAATAATCTATACTTGGGACTTTGGTAATGGTGAAATCGTATCGTGTCTTGATTGTCCCCCTATATATCACAGGCCAAATGAAAGTTCCACATATAAATTAACAATTCTCGATACGGATAGCTGTACCACGATGGCGAGTATTGATGTCACAGTTGACGAGAATCGATACTTTTATGCCGCCAATGCGTTTAGTCCCAATAATGATGGGGTCAATGACTACTTCCTTCTTCAAAGTGCGATAGATGGTTTTATCAATTCCATCTTTATTTATAACCGATGGGGAAATGAAGTCTATAGTGATTATGAAGTACCGATCAATATTGAAGAAGAAGGATGGGATGGTAGGAGGGGTACTGAGGTAATAGAATCGGGTGTATATATATGGATGGCAGAAACCCAATATATCGATGGATTTACTATCACAAAATCTGGCACTATTTCTATCATACACAACCAATAGAAGACTATGAATATGAAGTTCTTGAATCAAGCATTTAGGTATATCTTGTTTGGGATGGCTTTCATACTTGTTGGATCATGTCATTCGAAAAGGAATTCGAAAATGTTTCGAATCCTTGAACCAGAATCATCGGGAATTACGTTTGCGAACCAATTAGAAGAATCGGATAGCCTCAATATTATCCAATATTTATATTACTTCAACGGATCAGGGTTGGGAGCAGGAGACTTGAATAATGATGGATTTATTGATCTCGTTTTTTCTTCTAATCAATCAGATACACATGTATATCTTAACAATGGTGCGGATGGAGAAAGAATGTTTAGAGAAGTGAGTGGAGACATTGGTATTGTTCAGGATCAACATTGGAATACTGGAGTCACTATAGTAGATGTCAATGCTGATGGGTGGCTCGATATTTATATGTGTCAGTTGGGAGGATACAAAAATTTTAAAGGCAAGAACTTATTATACATTAATCAAGGATTGGAAAATGGTATTCCGAAATTTAAAGAAGAGGGAAAGAAATATGGCCTTGATTTTGAGGGGCTCGCTACGCATTCGGCGTTTTTCGATTATGATCTTGATGGTGATCTCGATGTCTATTTATTGAATCATTCTGTTCATGCGAGTGAGCACTATGCTAATTCGTCAATTAGGGTTGAAGTCAATGAATTATCAGGAGATCGCTTAATGCGTAATGATAAAGATCGATTTACGGATGTTACTACTGAATCTGGAATATATTCAAGTAAGATAGGCTATGGCCTTGGGATAGATGTAGGGGATCTCAATGGCGATGGTTGGCCAGATATTTATGTAGGTAATGACTTTCATGAACAGGATTATATATATCTGAATAACACTAATGGAACCTTTCGGGAGGTTGTTGAAATTTCTATGGGTCATACGAGCCAATTTAGTATGGGTGTTAATATTCATGATATCAACAACGATGGGATGCAAGATGTCTTAGTTCTTGACATGATGCCTGAAGACGAAGAAGTTAGAAAGCGATCCGTGGACATCGATTCTTATGATATTTATAAATTCAAAAAGAATTTTGGATATCATTATCAATTAGCGCGAAATACGCTACAATTGAATCGTGGAACCCAACAGAACAGAGGTGTTTTTTTCTCTGATATTGCGCCATTTGCAGGAATAGACGCCACAGACTGGAGCTGGTCTCCAGTTATAGGAGATTATAATTTAGATGGGCGTAGTGACCTATTTATAAGTAATGGAATAGTACGTAGACCAAATGATCTTGATTATCTTAATTATATCTCAGACCCGTTGATCCAGAATAGGGCGTCAGATCTTGATATGATCAGCCATATGCCTGAAGGGAAAGCCATTAATGGACTATTTGAAAATCAAGAAGGATTGCGATTCATCAATCGATCCGAAGAATGGGTAGATCCATTGCCTAGTATCTCTACAGCTGCAATAACTGTGGATTTGGATAATGATGGAGATCTTGATATTGTCACTAGTAATATTAATAGCCCTGCAAGCATCTATTTGAATGATATAAACGATGATGGTTCAAAGTGTGTAATTAGTTTAAAAGGAACTGGAGACAATCCTAGTGGAATAGGAACCAAGCTTAGAGCTGTAATTGGCAATACCACAATTTACTACGAACATTATATCAATCAGGGCTTTATGTCTTCAGCAATTGGGGACATAGTCTTGGGACTCGGAGCGCAGAATGAGATTGATTCTCTTATAGTTACTTGGCCAGGAGGTAGAGAAAAAACATTAGTTGGAATTCAGGGAGGAGAGACTATAGAGGTACATCAAAAGAATGCTCATGAGCGGATAAGTTCTTCAAGAGTTATAGGACAGGAGTATAGTTGGTTGAATGGCATAGATACATTGCCTTTTGTGCATATCGAGGATGAATTATCAGACATAACTGCCCAACCATTGATGCCTTGGACATTGACGCAAGAGGGTCCCGCTATAGCATCGGCCGACGTCAATGGAGATGGGCTGATAGATATATATGTCGGTGGAGCTACGGGGCAGCCTGGAAGGATATTATTAGCAACTGAAGTAGGGAAGTATGAGCCTCAACTAGATTCGGTATGGGAGGAATCTTCATTTTATGAGGATACAGATGCAGTGTTTTTTGATGCGGATGGAGATGGAGATAGTGATCTATATGTATGTAGTGGAGGTAATGGACGTAATAAAGATTCTCCAGCATTACTGGATCGCCTGTATTACAATGATGGCTTTGGATCCTTCGAACGTAGCTTTTCGTCTCTAAGCATAATAGCGGAGAATAGTTCCTCTGTAGATGCAGGAGATTTTGACAATGATGGTGATATAGATATTGCGGTAGGATACAGTGTTTATATTGGGAAGTATGGTGTATCGCCGGGAGCTCAGATATTCCAAAATAATGGGAATAGACAATTTGTACCTGTCACTGCCAATTTTGCCCCAGACTTATTCAATTTGGGGATGGTTAATGATCTACAATGGGCAGATATGGATGGCGATGAACTATTGGACTTAGTATTAGTCGGAGAATGGATGCCGATTTACATATTTGAAAGTTCTAATGGGAAGTTTATCAAAAGAACTATTCCCAATAGCGAAGGGCTTTGGAATACAATTAAAATTGAGGATTTAGATTTGGATGGACAATTGGATATTATTGCAGGAAATGATGGGCTGAATAGTGTATTGGCGAAAGGGGGAAGTGCAGGTCTTGTTGTAAGTGATTTTGATAGAAATCAGGTTATAGATCCTATAGTTTATTATATGGAAAAGGGTAAGAAACAAGTTTTGTTTGGCAGAGATATATTAATTTCTCAGATGAGTGATTTTCGTGGTGCTCACCGGGATTATAGGGTTTTTGCAAAGGCCGATTTTGATGGAATGTTTAATACCGCGGAATTCCCTTTTTTAGCAAAAATAAATGTCAAGGAATTTGAAACATTGGTCTATATGAACGAGGGTGAATTTAATTTTAAAAGGACGCCTTTGCCTGATGAGGCGCAGTTAGGCCCTGTTTATTCTATTGAAGTTATAGATTTAGATAAGGATGGTCATTTGGATTTGATGCTATTTGGCAATAATTATAATAAGACGCCTAGTATTGGAAGAGCTGATGGACTTTATAATGTATTTCTCCGTGGAAATGAAACTGGCTCCTATGAGATTTTAGAAGGGCCTTTCATACATGGAGAAGTTCGTTCAAGTTTATTGATTCCTACAGAATCAGGGTATGAGTTAATTCTTGGATTGAATGATAATAAGCCATTGAGACTGTTGATAGATTGATTTCACGCGAATCCCTTACTTTATAACAAAATTGACATTGCGAAGTAGAGCTATTGATCTTAGGTTTTAGTTTCAGTAAAAGGAATTATCCGCATTTTTCGCCCTCATTAATGAATAATTGCCTTCATCTAAATTCTCCAAGTAAACATTAAATAAATAAAAGTTTCTAAGTAGTCGTCCCTTAAAAACGCACTTTTACAAATCGAGGCGAATATTTCAAAAATAGGTACTGATATAATTTTTGCCTAAATAATGCAGGGTCAGACCTTATTAAGTTGAGCATTTTTTCAACTTGAAGCCTATTGCTGTGGGCAGCGCATTGGAGATATCTCCTGTTAAGCCTTTTAGGTAATTTCTTTGCATTATGTGGTCATGTTTTAGATGTCCTATAATGGGTTCTATGCCTGCTCTTTTTCTAAATCGCTTTCTTGCCTTTTCCTTTTCGTACTTGCTTTTCCCTCTTCCCGAATCTGGAATTACAATTTGAGTCTCCTTTACTTGCTTTACTCCCCTATAGCCTCTATCAGCGATTACTGTTTGAGGTCTATTGCCGCCTGCTTTCTCTCGTACTCTCTGGCTTTGCTCTAAACTGGCGCTTAGTGTTTTTGAGTCATGCGGATTCCCAGTATATGATTTAACGGAGGTGATTACTCCCGTTTTTAAGCCCTTTACAACTGATACTTTATTCCCAAATTCATACTTCTTATGAGCCTTTCCTTTCCTTTAGCTATGCAGTAGACATCGAGTTCATGTAGGGAATATATTTTATTCTTATCATTTCTCTTTTGGTTCAGTACCTTTTCAAATAGACTCAGTTGTTCTTCATTATGATCATGATCAATTTTTCGTCGCAATTCACGCACCAAAGTATGCGCGATTGTCTTTATCCGTTTCCTCGCCTTTGTAGCCTTTTTACGACGCTTTGGATGATGACCATTGTATTGATCTTTCATCA
>JBLIDB010000087.1:0-18144 GCA_047634015.1 Saprospiraceae bacterium | reverse complement strand
ATATAATCAACTGTATATTCACTTTGAAAACAGAATTATACAATATCAAAAATGAATCTAAAGCCCAGATCATAAACACAAAATTCTGGATAAGCTCATGAGTCTACTTCCATTGAATCTCCTTGTAATCCTTCATATTTGACGATTAAAATTTATACAATTATGTACGACATGTAATATTTATTTGAAACGGCTCCCTCCTCTTCATACACACAAATAAAGCCATCACACAAATGTATGATGGCTTTATTCAATTAGTTATTTGGAATTATAATCTAACGCACTATAATTAGTGCTCCGAAATTCTTTTTAATACTCCATTATCATCTTCAACCATTTCAGCATCGGTAAATCCACGATTCAAAGCTTTAATTTTTGCAGCTTTTGCCGCTTCAAAAGTCTCAAAACCTCCAAGGATAAAAATCGTCCACTTTCCTTTCGTCCATTGCTCTAATTGTCCGATATCAAGCACGTTATCAACCTTAAATTGTAAAGGATCAAGATATGAAGCTAACTTTACTTTAAAATTAGAAGAAGGAGTATAATCATTAATCCATTCACTTTGACTACTTGAAGATTCGCTACCTCCTATTACTTCATAATCTGCTGTAGCAAGCACATCCGAAGTGATAAAAGCATCTCCATAACCATTCCCTTTTATAGAACTTAATACAGATTCCGCTTCTACTCTTGAATTAAAATGCCCAAGCCTAATCTTAACAGAAGACGACTTGAAAAATCTATACAGCTTACCATAAGATTTTAAATCCTTATAATTATTGATGTCTCCCTCCGACTGAGCTAAAGATGCCAATTGAATGAAATAAACAGATGCGTATATATCCTCAAACTCTTTTTCTGCCAACGTTACTGCTACTAACTTCGCTCCAGAAAAATCCATTAACACGGCTTCCTCTTCAATAGCAATAGTTTCTGCTGGAGCATTATAAGTTGTAATTGTCTCTGCTTCACTTACAGCAACTGCTACTGCTTCACTAGAAGATGATTCTATAATTTCTTGTGCACCATTAATATCGTCTATCGTTAATTCCACTTCCATCGTATTAGATGGCGTGCTTACTGAAGCTATGTCATCTAATCTTACCGCTGAAGGTATCTCTAATTCTTCGTATACCATCGGCTCTTCCTGTTCCGACAATTTATAGGCTACATATATATCATCTTTTCCTCGCCCTCCCAGTCTATTGGAAGTGAAGAAGTAATTCCCATCTTCGAAATTAGGGGTTAGATAGTAATCATCGGCAGGAGAATTAATGCCTTTACCCATATTGGTGGCAGCGGCCCATTGTCCATCCATTACCTCAGATACAAAGTTGTCATACCCTCCTAATCCTAGGCGGTATTCAGAAGCAAAGTATAATTTCTCACCATCAAAATAAGGAGTTATCTCATTTCCTGATGTATTGATAGCCTCACCCATATTTTCTGGATTAGTCCATCTTCCATCTTTAAAGTAGCTAACATAAATATCAAATCCTCCTAACCCTCCAGGACGATTAGAAGAGAAGTAAAGTGCATTACCGTTATATCCTAAACTTGGAAACGAATACGAGTACTCAATTTGATTAAACGGAAATGGCTTCTCATCTGTAAAATCGCCTTTCTCATCAGTAAGTCCAAGATAGATGCTCATATTACCCTCATCACTATAGATCTGATTTGACCCAGTGGTGAAAGTGTTTCGCATTAGCGCTACCATTCGGCCATCTTTAGAATAACTTAATGGGCCAATATTGTAGATCTCTTTGTAATCTGATCTTAAGAAACTGACGTTATTATTACTCCCATCTCTATCTTTTTGGAAGATCTGATTTCCAACTCGTTGGATATAGCTTACATTCTTCTTACTATTTTCTCTTTTGAAATCATCTCTAAAAGAACAAAAGACTACTTGGTCCTTATAAAAAGAAGTTCCAAAATCAGACTTGTCAGAATTCCCTTCGAAGCTGAGTATATCATATTGATCTGGTTCTTGAAGAATAGACTTAGCATATTCTGTACTTGCCAATAAGTGATTGGCCATCTCAGAATCCACAGAAGCATATTCAAAGAATACGGATTCTGCTTTATCATATAACCCTACTTTCTTAAGTGCTGTGCCATAAAGCAACTTATATTTATCATCGATCTGCCCTTGAAACGCAAATGCCCTTTCAAATGCTTTGATAGATTCTATCAATTGATTGGTCATTAAGTAGGCCTGTCCTAATTGGGCATAGCCTTCTGCATGACCTGGATATTTAGTTAATGCGTCCTTATAGTTCTTGATTGCCAGATCAAATGCTTTCAGCGACAGCAGTTTATCCGCTTTTTTGAATTCACTCTGTCCTAAAGCACTGTTAGTCAAACAGATCGCTAAAGTCATTATGAATAAGAATCGTAGTCTCATATTGAAGTCGTTAAAATACGTACATATAGAAAAAGCAATAATACCGAAACTATTGCATACTAGGGACAAATATATTAAATAAAAATGCAATATGTAGTATATATGGACCACTAATCAGTCCTGTTTTCTTCATTTTTAAGGCCTTTTCTGAAGACTTAAGGTAAACCCTTATCCGGTTCCCTTCTTACCGTATCTGAATAATAGAGCCACTATCATAAGACCCACAATAAATGCTGCGATAACACCTAATAGCTTAGCGTCTCCCATTTCACTATAGGCTGTGGGCATCAAATTGGATTCCGAAATAATCTTAAAAACCTCAGTATCTGGGAGGGCAATGCTATTGATTTCCATGCCCCCCCCCGTTTCCTTGTTATAGGCAGTATCAATGCGCTTCCAGGGCCATAATTTATTGAGTGACCCCAACAGAATGCCTATCATAACAGCCATTGTACCATTCTTAAAACGCTTAAAGAGCCAAGTAAGCACTCTTGCAAAAGTAAAAAGCCCTGTTAAGACTCCCAATCCAAATATGAACAAAGTTCCTAAGCCAGAGAGGTCCTGCTCCGTAATGAGCGCCTTCAAAGAGTTTATTACGATATCATATAGACCTAAGATTAAAAGGATAAAACTCCCTGAAATACCTGGAAGCATAAGCGCCGAAACCGCTAAACACCCACTTAAAAATAGGTAAATAGGATTTGTGCTTCCTGAGACGGGCACAAAAGTGGTAACCAAATAGCTTAACACACAACCCAATATGGCTAACAGGACAGAAGACGCCCTCCACTTTAGATCCTTTCCTAAGAAAAAAGCACTCGCCAACACCAATCCAAAAAACATAGCCCAAAGGATCTCTTTTTGAGTTTCTAAAAGGTGGCTTATTACCAAGACTCCAAATATTAAGCCTCCCCCCATTCCAACCAAAAGCATTATTAGGAATGGCCCATTGATCGCTTTCCAGAAAGCTTTACGATCTGAGAAGATGAGCTTGAGATTCTGAGGTGTAATCCCCTTTATAGTTTCTAAAAGCTCCTCATATATTCCTGTGATAAAGGCCAATGTTCCACCTGATACTCCTGGTATCGCTTCTGCGATGCCCATGGCTGCTCCTTTCAATATTAAACCTATGTTCATCCTTATAGTTTCAGCCTTATTCGGCCTTTGATTTATTTATCAATGCTTTTACCAATAGCATTCGAAATTCCCTTATTTCACCTCCTGATGCTCCCCTATCATCTGAGTTGAATCAATTTGTAATTCATTAAGATTTAGTATGTCATTCTGATCTATGATAGGCCTTCCCGCATTTACCCATGAAGTATACCAGATAGATCCGACTGCCGCTATTGACGCTCGCATTCTATTTTCAACCATATCATTCATTGCTTGCTGATACGCTCTTGCATATCCTTCACATGCCTGACGAACTTGCTGAGCTCCTCTGAACTCAAAACAAAATTGTTTATCTCTATCAAAACTCAAACTTAGTTCCTTTTCTTTCCCCAGCACTTCATCTACCAGCGCATGACTATCATTAACTATCTTCCAAATGAAGTCATCCATATTTTCTATATACTTGGCGCGGCCAGTAAATAGATCGTATTCTCCCTCTGCAAATAATTCCGGCAAGCGACTTTCCCAAAAAGCATGAATACCTTTTTGTCCTGTCATCTGTCCATTATAGTTCTCTGTAGTATGCAAAGGCACGTGCGCATCTGAAATATAGTGTCCTATCTCAGCGCTAAGCCTAAGCACCAATGTCCATTCCTTCTTTTGAAAAGCATTCTCCAATCTCTTCTGATACATCAATAGATTGTAAGGAAGAATTCCAAAAGAAGAAAAGTGATCTTCAAAATAGAGCTTGGCTCCAGACGGGTACTCACTTTCTAACCATCGGATCGGAATCTCCACACTTCCACTTTCCATCACCTCGTTAGATTGACGTGATATTTCGTGAATGACATAAGGTGCGAGGCTATCCGAAAGTGAATTATATTTTCTTTCAGTATCCCATTTCTCTACCGTATCCTGCTTGCTATTTAAAACAAATAGTCCTCCATACTTGAACATCGCCTTCGCAATATCACGTGGAACGGTACTTATATCTTCTTCACCCCAATGATCAATATCGATATAATGTCTTATTGCTTCGAGAGGTGAAGCATGACGCCTTTTATCTGGTGCTACGGATTGTTCAGTGATATAATCAATGTTGGACTTAAATAGGGGTATTAGCTCAACAGGCAGTGTGAAAACCGCAGTTCTATTAATTAATCTATGTCCATAAAAACCCCATATTTCAGTGCCTATAAACGACATAGAAACTGCGGTAATTACAGCGATAAGAACACCTACTCTAAGAAAAGAGATTTTCATATTTCCTTTTACGCCAAAATCGAAATGCCATGTAAAATACTAGTAAAATTCCTATTGGTAGTCCTGTCAATAAAAAGGTGAAATAATTCTTGTTTCTGTTCCATTCTACTCGATCCAGTATTGGAATATCTCTATTACGAGTACTTAAACGCAGTAAGTCATCCCCGTAGATTAATCTCTCTAATAAATTATTGATGAATTGAGCATTTCCCTCATGCATTCTTCTTTCCCAAATGTTATAACCTACTGCTACGTATTTTCCATTTCTATCTATAGGAGGAAGGGCAAAATCTACATCTGAAATTAAAACTTGTCGAATCCCACCTTCCATTAATGGGTTTTGGATCCCATGTGATATAAGCCATGATTTATCTTCTTCAGACATTCTTCTTTTCAAATACGCTCCTTGCTTTCCAGCTACTTCAATTCCAACAATTTGTGAGCCATTCGTATAGTCCTCGGGTTGCTGTTGAACTCGAAGAAATTCAAAATTCAAAGCTACAGGAGACTTTCTAACCTTAGTATACGGACTTGAGCTTAATATTACTTCCTTCTTTATAGTACCTGAAGCTCTAAGCGTATCAATAGGAGCTACAAACATCATAGAAATCGCGTCTGATGCTAATGGGTATCCACTGTCGATATTGTATGAAGATACCAGCGGATGAAATGGATACTTCAGCATACTGGTCTTCGCTTGTCCGCCTTGAACCCCTACCACTTGTGGAATCAAACTTGACTGCAAGTCCATAAGAAGTGAGGGTTGTAATTTCAATCCCAACTTGAATAAATAATCCTCAAAGTTCCATTCATTATGCGAAGCCAAAAAAGTGCCTGACTGAACTATGCTATCGGGTGAAACATTGAATTTTTCAACTAACCATATAATTGGAATCTCGCGGAGTGCAAGTTGATCTAAAGCGATCATAGTGCGCTGCTCAAGATCGGAATTCCCAACAACTATGATTGATGAGATAGAATCTCTTCTATTTAAAAGTCGGTCTGAGGAGGATGAAAGAAATTGAAAAGCATTCATTCGTTGATCGCGATTGAACCCTTCTGCCATTAATCTTGACTGAGACCCAACAATATGTACTTCTGGTCGGCGCACTTCAATTAATACTCTAAGTGTTCTTAAAAACTTGGATTCGAATCCTAATTGAGATCTTTGAATCGCCTCTTCCTCACTTTCTTGAGGGCGTTTTACATCAAGTAGATCTACAAAGAATATCTCTTTCCCGTCATCGATCGATAAGTATGGAAACAATTCACTCTTGCTAATCTCTCCTGTGGTCGTAACCTCTCGGGCCAGTCCATTGACGCCTTGTGACTTTAAGAATGCTTTGAATCTATTTACTTCTTCTGGTGAACCATCGTTAGGATTCTGATATCGGATTTGAAGTTTAGGATACTTCCGTCTTAGTTCAGAAAGGTAATAATCTATATAATCCCTATACCCCTTGAATGTAGCAGGAATCTCCCCCTCCAATAAGACAGTAACCATAAATGGCTTTTCGGATTGGCGGATGAGTTGTTTCGCTTCACTACTCAGCGTATATCGCTTGTCTTCAGTAAGATCCCATCTTAGGTCTAGCGATCGCACAATGAGATTGAGCACTATAAGTACTCCTATAATTACCCAAAATCGATATGATTTTTTTATTCTGATTTTAGAAATTTTTACGTGCTAACGAAATTATTGCACCATACAAGCTGAGAGTACAAATAGAGAGTGTGTATATAACAGAAGAGAAATACAGTAATCCCCTGCTAAGCTGATCTGCATGCCACTGCAGACTAATTGTTTTTAAAAAATAATCCCAATCTACTTTCAACCATTCCAATTCGGATAAAAATCCAAACCCTACATAAAATAGGAAACAGACTATAATAGAAACTATAATTGCCATAATAGAGTGCTCCAACCATGAAGCGATCCATTGAGATATGGCGCCATAAACTGCGGCAAGTAATATGACACCCAATATGGAACCAAAAAGCTGTCCACTTCCGATAACCGTCCCTTCTGTTGAGACTTCCTGAAGTACAAAAAGATGTACTAAGGTTAGGAGAATCAAAAAAGTGATATAACACATTAATGCGATGAACTTCGATAGTACAATCTGGGTCCAAGAAATATCTTGTGTTCTTAAGAGTTCAAAAGTCCCAAGGCTAAATTCCTTAGTGATCATTCCTACACTTATTAGAGGAACTATAAATAGAAAAAGAAATGACAAAAAACTAAAGTAATTCTGTGGATCTGAGAATCCATAAGCAGTATAAGAACTCTGTGGGAATACCCATAAAAATGAATAAGACAATATTATAAATAACACCATCGATCCAAAGCCAAAATAACTATAAGAGAACTCCTTTAATTCCTTGATTATCAATTGCTTCATAAGGAAGGATTAAAGAGTTCAGAAGCACTATCTGATACAGTGCGCATTTCTAAAATTCTCATGTCTTGGGCAACAATAGTATCAAATAAAACAGGCCGGATATCTATTCCTTCGTCCGCTTTTACAGTAAATTTATTGTCCCCTAAGTCTACCACCTCTACAATATCGTTTATCTCTTCCAGTTTGCTCAAATCAATAGAGCCATCGCTATGCATCAATATTATTTGATGATTAGATTTTGCCCCATCCTGGATATACTGATCAGCACTTATTCTACCATCTTTAAGAGAAACTACCCTATCGCATATAGCTTCTATCTCTTGCATTAGGTGACTCGACAGAATGACAATCTTATCAGAAGCATAGTCTTTAATTAGACTTCGGTACTCTTTTATTTGCACTGGATCCAGCCCATTAATGGGTTCATCTAAAATAAGAATTTCTGGATCTGACAACAATGCAGCCGCCAATCCAACACGTTGCTTATATCCTTTGGAGAGCGTCTGAATTTTCTGCCCTCCTACTTGACTCAACCCAAGCTGATCTATCAATAAATTCAGCTGTTCATCATTTTTGATTCTATCTGAATTGAGCTGATTTCGCCAAGTAAGATATTCGGCCACATACATCTGAGGATACATTGGATTCCGCTCTGATAGATAACCGACATGCCCCTCTTTCGAAATGCTTCCTTCATAATCTGAGATAACTCCAGCAATTATTTTCAGCAATGTACTTTTACCTACCCCGTTGCGCCCCACGAGGCCGATGATTTCTCCTGCCTTACAGTCCAGATCAATCCCTTCTAAGACTTGTCGTCCTTCGTATTTTTTAGAAATATTAGTAAGAACCAAGTTCATCTTCCTAAAGGGAAATTTCGTTTATTGCCTTTACAGCGGCGTCAATATCAAGTGCATCTTCAACGCTAAAATCTCCTATGGCAGTACGTCTTAGTGAACGCAAATAAGCACCGGTTCCTAAGCTTTGGCCAAGGTCGTAAGCCAGCGAACGAATATAAGTACCTTTACTACAACGGACAGAAATCTCAGCAATAGCATCGGCATAGCCTCCTACTTCATATTCATAGATAGTAACTGGACGCGTTTTCATCTCAACCTCTTTACCCTTCCTCGCCAACTTATACATCGGAACACCATTCTTCTTTAGCGCAGAAAAAATTGGTGGGCGTTGTTCTATTTCCCCTTTAAAGGAATTTACTGCTGTTTGAATATCATTAAGGTTAAAATCCGAATACGGAAAATAACAATCTGGCAGCATCTCTGCATCATACGTAGGAGTAGTTTTAAAGAATTCTACTTCACCAGTGTAGGATTTTGGTTGGCCAACATATTCTTCGATACGCTTCGTATATTTCGAGATACATATGATCAACAATCCAGTTGCTAAGGGGTCAAGGGTACCAGCATGGCCAACTTTATACTTTCGAACGCCTAATTTAGTGCGAATAGCCCATCTCAATTTGTTAACCACATCAAAAGAAGTCCAACCTGAAGGTTTATCAATTAGCAAGGCAGCACCGGTTAAGAGATGTGATGATTCTAAGATATCATTTTTACCTATCGGATTATCCATATAAAGATCCTGCAATCACTAACAAACCAACAATCCCACAATAGATGGCAAAGTACTGCAATTTACTATCACGAACGATACTGATCATCCAGCGACAAGCTATTATGCCTACGATGAAAGAACTCACCAAAGCCGCAAGAATAGAAAACATATTAGTTGAATCGATTTGAAAATCTCCTGACACAAAGTCCAAAATCATCTTCCCAAAGATTACTGGTAGCACCATTAAAAAAGAAAATCGAGCTGCTTCTTTTTTTCCAGTTCCTAAGAATAAAGCAGCAGCAATCGTCATCCCACTTCTTGAGATTCCTGGCATTATAGCAACTGCTTGAGCAAGACCTATTAAAAATGCCTTCTTCCATCCTATTCCTGAAGATTCACCATCCAATTGTGGTGTAATCCACAGTATGCCTGCTGTGAACAATAGGAAGAACCCTATATGCATAATCCCTCCTTCAAACATAGCCTCGATCCGCTCTTCGAAAAGCAGTCCTATCACTAAGGCAGGAATCATTGAGATAATTATCTCACCTACTAACTTCACCTCCTCATTGGTTCTATCCAAAGTAAAAATCCCCTTAAATATATTCAGTATGTCCTCCCAAAACACCCAGACAATGCTCAAGGAAGTACCTAAATGCACCAATAGGACCATCGTAAAATCCGAGTCCAACTTTTGATCACCTGCAAATAGAGCGTTAAATATCTCCAAATGACCACTACTACTAACAGGAAGAAATTCCGTCAATCCTTGAATAATACCAAGGAGAATCGACCGCAATAATTCAGACATATATTATTATAACTACTTGAATATGGCGTATATCTGCATTCCTAACCCCGTGAGAATAACGATGGGAGCAAGCGTAATTCTTCTATGACTGTATGCGAGACTCGGATCCCAAGTGTTGGCATCTGGCATAGAGCCTCCCATCATTAGCAGCATTCCTAAGAGTATTAATCCTAATCCTATAAACATCCACTTATAATTTTCGCGCTTAAATAAGAGCACAGATTGAGCAGGTGTAGAACTTGTTTTCTTAGAGCGAGATGCAGTAGGAGCTACTTTTCGTTTCCCAGAAGTTCCCACGACAACCTTTTTAGTGTCTTTGGCTTTAGCTAGAACTACTTTCTTTTTCTTTTTTGGTGTGTCACTCAATTTCAGAAGTATTAGAATTGTTGGATAAATGATCTTGTCGAATAATAAGTCGTTGTAAGATAAAGTAGCACGCTCATTAATAAGACAAAGATACAAGCAATAATTGCCTGCAAGAACGATATTTCAACGCCCACGAGTAAGGTTCTATTGATAAACAAGATGTTAAGTATCAGTATTACAATAGATATTGAAGCACAGATGAGACTTGTTTTCAAACCACTTTTGATATAAGGCGCCATAATATCTTGATCCTGCACCCCGGCTAAGTGCATAATTCGCGAGTTCTTCTTGTTTTGTATTAATACCCGATTCAAAGCGTAAATGATCATTGTTATCACGGACAGCAGTAGAATTGATGACAAACCTATCAACGCCCAACGGAATCTCCCTAGACCACTCTTAAGGCCCTTATAAACCTCTTGCTCATAGTAGAAGGCAGCTACCCCTTGTATCTTAAGGATAGCCGTTTCCAGAGATACAACCCCTTCCTTTTTAATGTTTGTCGTATTGAATCTTATAATATCTCTAAAAGGATTCTCTATAGCCGCATTAGCAAGATGAGGAAAATCAGAAAGCATCATTTCTTTTGCTTCTTCTTTATTGATTAGTTCTACCGTACCAGCCCTCACTTGCGGCATTTCTTTAATTAAACTTTCTGCTACTATTCGTTGCCCTGGAAGAATAGAAGGGTTTAATTCTGCAATGTAACTAGCATTGGCCTGTAGATCTTGTTCTATGCCTGCGCCCTTTATCAGACTTAGGGCTATAAGCCCTAAAATCCATAATAGAATGCTAATTATTGTGATATGTAAGAATCGTATCAAGTATTATGTTGCTTGTCTAAAGGACAAATGTATTAGAATTCCTCATATATGTTGCCGAACTTATTTTTACTTTAATGTAATTATACCTGAAAATAGGTAGTTAAGATATAGGTTTGATCTATTATCTTGCGCTAAGTTTTAAACCAAAAATAAAATAACATGAAAAGAATATTAGCACTTGTGTTTTTTGTTGCGGCTCTCGCAATAACAGGATCAGCACAGTTTAAGTTTGGAGCAGGAGTTGGATTATTAGAAGGCCGCTTCGGTGTCCAAGCTAAAGCACACAATACTTTTACCGAGGATTTTGCTGGTCAAGGAAGTTTTACCTATTATTTCGAAAGTGGAGCTACCGTTTGGTCTCTGGATCTTGATGTACACTATAAAGGCTTCAATATTGGCGATGTAGAAGGCTTCAGTTTAGCACCTTTTGCTGGCTTAAATATATATAGAGTCAGTGCAAGTGCCACGGGCCTCAACGTTGGTATCAATGGCACGCTTCCAATAACGGATAGTTTGGACTTATATATTGAACCTAAAATAGTTATTGGAGGTGCTGGTAGTTTTGGAATAGCCGCTGGAGTCTATTTCTAAAAGAATAATTTGTCCAAGACATAAAAAAAGACGCCCTAATGGGCGTCTTTTTTTATGTCTACAAGTCTGATTCTTAGGATACCTTTGTCTCTTAGATTCAAAACCCTCTCATGAACTACCTGATGTTCTCAATAATGCTTCTCTCTCTATCAGCAGCTTGTAACAGTAAAGAGAAATTAAGTCCAAAACCTTATATTGACGTCCAAGGTCATCGCGGATGCCGTGGACTGATGCCCGAGAACTCTCTTCCTGCCTTTCAAAAAGCACTGGAACTTAAAGTAAATACCCTGGAGATGGATCTCGTCGTTAGTCAGGACGAAATGGTTGTGGTATCCCACGAGCCTTTTTTTCGTGAAGGCATTGCGATAAGCCCTAAAGGAGATACAATCGGGCCCGATAGCCATGAGCGGTATAATATGTTTAAAATGCCGTATAGCGATATAAAGCGATATGTTATTGGAACGGTACCCGATCCCAATCACCCCAATAGAGAGAATATAAAAACTTATAAGCCTCTATTCCGAAGAGTCGTTCTGAATACTCAAGACTATGCCCATACCATGGAGCAGGAAGAGCCATTCTATAATATTGAAATCAAAAGGCATCCGGACTACGATGGTATCTTTCATCCTACTGTTGTGCGCTATGTAGAATTAGTGTTAGCGGAAGTAAAAGAACTTGGAATTGAAGAGAAGGTTATAATACAGTCTTTTGATCTGGAAACCTTAAGAATCACTAAGACTCAAAATCCACTTTTACCCATTGCCCTATTAATTGAAAATGAACAATCCGCTCAAGAGAACATAGAAGCTCTTGGATTCAAGCCAGCAATCTATAGCTGTTACCACAAATCACTGACTACCGAAGCCGTCAAATACTGCCATGACAAAGGCGTAAAAGTCATCCCTTGGACTGTCAATGAACAGAAGGATATAGATGCAATGGTTGCACTGGGAGTAGATGGAATAATTTCCGATTATCCAGATCGGGTAATAGCTACAGTGAGGTAGACAACATAATATCAGTGTCTCATCAATTAGCAAAAACCCGTTGACCATCTCTATTGATGCCAATCCTAAGGAAAAGCCATCGAAGAAGGCGCTGTTAATTGAATTAATATCCACATTTTTGCAGCCACAAATAAATAGGCCCACAAATTATGTTGGATTACAAGGCGATAGAAGCGAAATGGCAAGCTGATTGGAAGGAAAATGAGACATATAAAGTCTCCGAAGATACTTCTAAACCTAAATACTATGTGCTGGATATGTTCCCTTATCCATCTGGAGCTGGTTTACACGTTGGACACCCGCTTGGTTATATAGCATCGGATATTTATACTCGGCATAAGCGTATGAGTGGTTATAATGTGCTGCACCCCATGGGATTTGATGCTTTTGGGCTTCCTGCAGAAGAGTATGCATTACAGACAGGTATTCACCCCGCTGCATCTACTCAGGAGAACATGGCTCGATATCGTGAGCAATTGAGCAATCTTGGATTTTCTTTTGACTGGAGTCGGGAGCTATACACTTGTGATCCTAATTATTACAAGTGGACGCAATGGATATTTATTCAATTATTTAACCACTTTTATGATACAACTCAGGACAAGGCCGTTTCTATCGTCGAGTTAAGAGAAGAACTGAATAAAAACGGGAATGCATCCGTCACATCAGCAGGACCAGTTATAGAGATATTCACTGCAGACGCCTGGAATCAGATGTCCCCCAAAGAGCAAGATGACATCTTGATGAATTATCGATTGGCATTTCGAAAAGTAGGCTATGTCAATTGGTGCGAAGAGTTAGGAACAGTTCTCGCAAATGATCAGGTTAAAGATGGATTATCTGAACGCGGCGGTTATCCTGTAATTCAAAAAGCCATGACACAATGGTATTTGAGAATTACGGCCTATGCAGATCGGCTCTTGTATAATTTGGATCAGGTAGATTGGTCCCATGCACTGAAGACAATGCAATCTAATTGGATCGGAAGGTCCGAAGGAGCCAGTGTATGGTTTGACATTGAAGGATCTAAAGAGAAGATAGAGATTTTTACAACTCGTATTGATACTATATATGGTGCTACTTATATGGTTCTTGCACCAGAACACGACTTGGTAGCTGAGCTTACTACAGACGATCAGAAACAAGCTGTCCAAGATTACATCTCTTATGTTCAGTCTAAGTCGGAGATAGATCGGATGGCTGAAAAGGAAGTCACAGGTGCATTTATCGGAGCCTATGCTATTAATCCGTTCAATCAAGCGCGCGTTCCTATCTGGATCGGAGAATATGTACTTAAGGATTATGGAACTGGAGCCATCATGGCAGTTCCAAGTGACGATGATAGAGATAAGGCTTTCGCCGAAAAATTTGGCTTAGAAATTATAGATGTCGTCGATAAAAGTGACTTCCCAGATGCTACACTTTCTGATAAAGTAGGAAAGATTATAAATTCTGACTTCATGAATGGCATGGATGTTAAAGATGCGATTCTTGCCGGATGCGCCAAAGCAGAAGAACTTGGCGTAGGAAAAGCTGTGGCAAGTTATAAAATGCGCGATGCCAATTTCTCTCGACAGCGTTATTGGGGCGAACCATTTCCGATGACATTTGATGCTAATGGCATTGCTCATCCTGTAGCAGAAGAAGATCTCCCTGTAGTTCTTCCCAATACAGATGATTTTAAACCTACCAAAGGTGGGCAATCTCCATTAGGGCGTTTATCTTCTTGGGTTACTATGTCTAATGGACATACACGAGAGACAGATACTATGCCAGCTGTAGCAGGTTCTTCTTGGTACTATCTCCGCTATATGGATCCTAACAATACAGAGGCTTTTGCCGATAAAAAAAAGATCAATTATTGGGAATCTGTAGATCTATATATAGGCGGTGCAGAGCATGCTGTGGCGCATTTGTTGTACGCACGATTCTGGCATAAATTCCTGTTTGATAAGGGATTGGTACCTACAGCCGAGCCATTCAAGAAGTTGGTGAATCAAGGGATGATCCAAGGCGTCATTGAATTTATCCTATTAGAAAAAAGAGCTGATGGCAAGAAGATTTTTGTATCCGCTGATGCTGCCAAAGAAGATCAAGACTATGCTAAGATACCTGTTCATATAGACATGATTTCTAATTATGGACTACCCTCTTCTCATTTATCAAAAGATGGCATTAGGAAATTCTTACAATGGCGACCGGCATATGAAGGTGTTACATTTATGAATGCTGATGGAGAGATAGACTTATCTACTGATGCGGAATTAGAATTTCCTACGCTTTCGGAAGTTGGAAAAATGTCTAAATCAAAATTTAATGTCATCAATCCAGATGAAGTTGTTTCTCGATATGGTACAGACTGCTTCAGAATGTATGAGATGTTCTTAGGACCTATAGAACAGGCAAAGCCTTGGGACACCAAAGGAATAGACGGAGTGAGTAAATTTTTGCGAAAGTTTATAGACATGTTCTATAATAAGGAAGAGGAATTCATACTAAGCGAAGCGGTTCCAAGTGCTGAAGAACTTAAGGTGTTACACACATGTATAAAGAAAGTCGGGCATGATATAGAATCATTCTCCTTTAACACGGCGGTAAGCGCCATGATGATAGCGGTTAATGAGTTACGTAAATTACAATGTAATAAACGCCAGATTCTGGAACCTATGGTCAAATTGTTAGCGCCATTTGCTCCATTCGTTAGTGAAGAGTTATGGTCTCTTCAAGGGCACTCAGGCTCAGTGCATCATGCCGAGTACCCCATCCATGATGAATCTCTTCTTGTAGAAGATACAGTCAACTATCCACTTTGTATCAATGGAAAGAAACGAGATACCGCTTCATTTGACGCTTCACTTTCTAAAGATGAAATTGAGCAACAAGTCAGAGGTATGGAGTCTTTGCAAAAATGGATTGATGGAAAGCCAATAAGAAAGGTTATCGTTGTACCAGGTCGCATGGTTAATATCGTTATCTAAACGCAACTGAATAAAAGTTTAGGTGAAAGTTAATAATAGCAAGTTTATCAACCTGGGATTGATTGTAATGACAATTTTCATTTTAATCCCTAATGCCTGTACAGAAAGGCCTGTACTTATTCCTGAGGAAGTTCCAGATCTTTCATTTCGAGAACATTACGAACAGACGCTTGCCCAAGACAGCTCTTATTCTATCCAAGCAAGACAACTGTGGCTGCAGCAAGGAAGAGATGCTCTATTAGATAATAGTAGAGTCCTGATCCCGTATCAAGAACAATCAATAGCGCATTCCAAGCATTCTGCTTATGGCCTTCAGGTAGAAGCGCATTTAGGCGAGCAAATAGATATTTATGTAGAGGGCTCTTCTCAAGTATTGGTAGATGTTTGGAAACATGATGATATCTGGAATTTGCTCTATGCAGATGCAGCATACAGTGATTCTATTCACGTTCCGGTAGACCAATCAGGCATCTATCAAGTAAGGGTACAAACTTTGTTATCTGAAACTGCTCCCTTCAAACTCCGAATAACTAAATCTCCTCAAAATCTTATGCCAGTCGTTGGTGCAGACAATGAAGATGCATGGAGTCGTTTTGGTGATCCTCGAGACGCTGGAAAACGCAAGCATGAAGGAGTAGATATATTCAAAAGAAGAGGAACCCCCATAATCGCCTCGTCCAGTGGCATGATTACAACCGTAAGAGATGAAGGTCTCGGCGGTAAGCAAATATGGGTACGCGATGAACGTCTTCCCATCAATCATTACTATGCTCATTTGGATAGTCAATATGTATCAGAAGGGAACTTTGTCACTCGCGGAGATACCATCGGAACGGTAGGAAATACAGGCAATGCCAGAACCACAAGACCACATCTTCATTATGGAATGTATATGGGAGATCAAGGAGCTGTAGATCCATTTCCATTTTTCGGAACCCAACGAAAAGTGAGACGCTTTAGGACTTACCGTGATACACTTCCAGAAACCTGGGCAGGCCCTATCCAACATCCCATCAGAATGAGTCCTTCAAGTAAAGGACCTATTGTCTTCGAAGGAACTCCAGAAGCTCCAATCTACGTACTCGGATGGACGAATTATTGGTGGCATCTCCGACTATCTGATGGACGAACGGGTTATATGTGGGGGGAGAATTAAGTAGAAACATTGATGATATATTATCAAGAGGACTCTTGAAATATCCTATCTTACGACCGGATAAAAATTGATATATGAAATGGGGACTCCTAGGATATGGTAGAATAGCCGCGAAATTTGAGCAAAGTATAGAGGCATCTCAAAAGGATACTATAGTTGCTGCAGCTTCTAGGTCTCAATATCTTAATATTCCAAAAACCTATAAAGCTTTCAACGATTACGATCGATTGTTAGAAGATGATGAAGTGGAGATTGTATATATCTGTACAACGCATAACACACATAAGCAATTGACAATTGCAGCATTGAACGCTGGAAAGCATGTTCTATGTGAAAAACCGATGAGTACTTCAGCAAGCGATGTTAAGGAAATGACTGAGTGTGCAGAGAAGAATAACCGATTTCTGATGGAAGCAATTTGGTCTCGATATCTTCCAGGATACCAAGAAGCGCTTAGATTAATTAGAGCTGGCGCTATAGGTGAAGTGAAAATGATTCAAGCAAATTTTGGATTCAGAATGAATCCTGAAGATCCAAAAGAAAGACTTATTAACAAAGAACTTGCAGGCGGAGCAATATGGGATGTTGGTATTTATCCAATCTCATTCGCTATGGATATCTGCCAATCAATGCCAACCGAAATTCAGGCTTTGGGCAAATTGAATAGTGCTGGAGTTGAAGAAACAGCCATTCTCAATCTCTCCTTTCCAGAAAATGTCTTAGCATCTTTAACTTGTTCATTTGAACATCAACTGCAAAATGACGCCATTATAACAGGAACTAAGGGACGCGTTACAATGAAGGATTTCTGGAAGTGTGAAGACTTCTCACTTAAAACAGAATTTGAAGAAACTGCATTCGAAAAACCTATGGTTTCATCTGGTTATTATCACGAAATCCTTGGGTGCTCATCACTTATTGAAATGGGCGAAATTCAATCACCACTCATTTCTTGGCAGGATTCTTGGGAAATAAGTTCTGTAATGGACTCGATACTTACGATTGTAAGGGAATAACCCCAATCTAATAGACATTGTCAAATACACGACTAAAAAGCTATAGTTTGAGTTGATTTCTATCTAAATAATTGCGTAATTTTGTATCACCCCGGGGTCACTTTTAAAGCATAAACTATGCGGTACAACTTAAAAACCACTGACTCAAAACTTAAGGAGGAAACCAAAAGCGCTACCTCAAGAACAAGAAAAGAGAAAGGTTCTTTGGAGTATTATTCCTATGTCCCTGTAAATGCCGATGAGGAATGGAAAAATTTCCTCTTATTAACAAAGCCCTAATTTATTCTTAAGCCCTTGATATTTAATTTTGGCAATTATCGTTTGTTTATCCAAATAAGGGCAGTTAACATATTTTAATATGAATGTCCGTAAAGATACCTAAGCGCAAATAGGTTGCACTTTGGCGTGTATACTTGTATCAAAAAGAGATATGAGCATATTAAGATTTATGGAGGACTTTCCAGATGAGCGCAGCTGTCGCATTCATTTTAACCCAACTTGGCTCTAAAGTCAAAAAACCATAGAATTTCGAGATATTTCAGGATTTTTGGTTCTATAAGTCATTGATAATCAGGCAATGTTGTTTTGAGACTTGATTTGTAGTGATGTACGGTGGCTGTTTTGTT
>JBLIDB010000086.1:0-18478 GCA_047634015.1 Saprospiraceae bacterium | reverse complement strand
CCTACAAAATTCAATTTGTCAGTATCAAATTCTAATGTGAATTGTGCTCCAGCAGCCATTATATGCTTACCTGAGGCAATTGACATAGCTACTGACTCACCTCTTACGAAGCTTACATCATCAGCTATCAATTGATGCATAGAACGTGACTTTCCAATCACACTTGCTGCATCTATAGAACTATTGATATCTCCGACTTTCAAGCCGATGAAATCAACATTCATACTTGTTTCTAATTCATTGATCGTATAATTCTCCTTGAAGTTCTCGTCTAATGGATGCTCAGCGTCAATGAAATCATAAGTTGCATCCACAAATCTCCATGACTCATTGTTAGGGAATTTAGTTTTGAATCCTAAAATTACACTTCTCAATTCCACAAGATCAAGAGCAGTAATACCCTTATCATTATTGATATCCGCTGCAATCAATTTGTAAGGAGACTCTATATCATAGATTCCCAATACATATCGCTGGATCAATACTAAATCCAATGTCGTTACACCATTAAGATAGTCATCCGTACTTGAAGGATCGATAACATACTTACCACCCATTGTCATAGAAGGAAATGCATATTCTCCTTGTACACCTGTCATAACACCCTCGAGTGCAGAGGCCCCTTGGTTTCCACCAAAGAGGTCTACAGCTATGTTTGGAACATTGGCCGCCTCTGAAGTTCTGATATTTCCAGTGATTAATGCAGAAGTGTTCGTTCCAGATACATCAGGTCTGTCATTAGAACAGAAGTCATTTGTGTCTTTTACTTTCAATTCTACAGTTGTGAAATCATAAATTGTCTCTCCATCTATTACTAAGAAAGCATAGAAGTCAAGGTAATTTATAACTGCACTATTACAATCAAATGTCATACTAGGTGTTGCAGCTGCGAATCCAGCGCCTTGAGGACTAATTGCAAACTGAATCAGTGCATCATCATAACAAGGATGCGTACTCTTCTGATTGAAGTCTTCCGCCCAAACTTCTACCATGCCGTTAGTATTCATCAATGCAGTTGATACATTGATTCCAAATGGGGTAGGCTTCTTATTATTTCTAATTGTAGCATACTGAGTACAAGCTGTAGTATTACCACATCTATCACTAACAGACCATATCACTCTATGCTCTCCGATAGGAAGAATTGCAGTGTAAGTTGCCTTACCATTTCCATCTTCTGCGATCTGAACCTCTGTAAGCCATCTAAATTCAATTACTGTCCCTTCATCATCAAGACTTTCTAATCTCGCAGACCATAAGAAATCAGACCCATCAGTACATGCATCAGTGGCCGTTGCCATGAAAATAACGCTGTCATCTTCACAGTCTGAAGTCGTCTGATCAAAATCAGGAGCACATGTTAATTCTGGACCATCAGGATCATTCACTTTGATTACTTGTGTAAAGTGATAAATCTCTTTCACAGGCTCGTTTGCTGTTGATTGACACCAATCTATCAAAGTAAAATTTCTTATAATTTTGAAACAAGCATCAGATCCTTGATCTGCAGTATTGAAGGTAAATATCTGATTCTCTTGTGAGACTCCAATTAAGCTGCAGTTATCACCGATTACCACAGGCTCGCCAAAACTTTCTTTGACTAAGTCTTCAGGAATCATACAGCCTTCTAAATATACAAACTCCTCAGGATCAGTTATCACTGCATCGTCAAATGCTTCTCTGTATATTCTAATTACCTGCACACATGTTCTACTTCTGTTATCTCCATCAGTAGCATAATAGGTACGCTTGATATATCCAAATCCACAGTTATCGATATTAGTTTCAATTGTAACCGGAATCGTAGGTGCATTACAATTATCATAGTATACTGCATCTACTAATGAAGATATATCCGTTGAATCTTCTAAAATATAGTGCTTCAATTCAGCACTTGCTATTCCAAAGGCTTTTTGATCATTCTGTGAAACCACATCGCCAAATAAAGCACTTAGTGGATCGTCACTCAAATCATCATATGCCGTTTCATAATCAGGAAGTACAAAATCACAATCTATCCATACATCTCGAAGACATGTAATTTCTGGAACTTGCTGATCTTGAAGATCAATAAACACCATACAGTTGTTTACATTTCCATTATTATCTGTAGCTCTGAATACTACCATTACATCTTCAGGATTTTCTCCTACGTTATCCGCACAGCAGAACTCTGCAAATGGAGTACAAATAGTCGTTGAACTAATATATCGCTTACCGTCCTTACCTTCATATGTATATGCTGAATAATCCCTTCCGCATGCTATAGCTCCTGCATTGAAAGTAGACCATAGCACTTCACCATCGTTATCAGTGTCGAGATCTTCTAACAATTGAAGATCATCCATACGTACTACACAAGTACTTTCTAATCCACAATCATCATACGTTCCGTTGTTGAATGCACTTTCTGGCACTCTTACGGTTCCGTCTGTTGACAGACCGACAACCAAGAATTCCTTACATATAACTACTGGCGCCGTCTCATCTATAATATGAACTCTGGCCGTATCTCTTACGAAATTGTCACAATCATCTGTAGCAGTATATACTACATAATTCCATCCAAATGGGTAATCAAATGTAGTATTAGTAACCCCACTGATAGGATTGATTGTTGGACCGATAAGATTCCAATCTGCATCATAAATAGCTGCTTGGATATCTACATCATCATCACAATTGTCTATAACTGTAGGATACTTGATATCAAGAATTCTTGAACATTGGTATGCTCCTACAGAGAAATTCTCATCTGGAACGATCTCAGAAAACTCAGGATCTTCGAAGTCCATAATTACAATCTCTTGTACTCCAAGATTCTTACGTTGCTCACCTTCACATGACCACTCATATAAGTACCACTGACGTTGAATCTTAATCTTACATCCAAACTTGAATGTCAAATCTTCATACTCAACACCAATGCCACAAATATTAAGATTATTATTAACAATACTCTGGTAAGATTGATTCGCTTCTCTATAATTTAGTGCAGCTAGGCTTGCTGTTCGTGTTTCGCCATTAGAATCAACCCATCGCAAGATGGGGAATCCAGTACCTCCGATATTTCCTCCAGTACCAATGGTTGTTGGAGCCGGCTCAACTTCATTAGTTCCAGCATATTCTCTAATATAACTTTCCAATGGTGCGCGAACACATTTTAAAGGATCTCTTTCTCTATATCTGCTGCCCTGACCATTTGTTAATAATCCAGCCTGTGGATCTATGACAAAGTTTGGCGGCATTATAATTGTTCCCGGGCAATCTAATACTCCATTTCCCGCAATCGGATCAAAACGCAATACTTCTAATGTATCTGTACAAGTATTTGATTGATTCCCATGTATATCTGTCGCGTTATAAGTTATTATAACTTTTCTAAGTACGCTATCTGCAAGATCATCGCACCTGTCAAGTAGATTTTCTGCAATTAGTGTTACATCAAATTCACTACAATCATGCACTAATCCTTGAATAGCGCGCTGAGGTGTACCATCATATTCCAAACATGAAATCCTCATCAACGTTTCATCTTCACATGTTACTATGGGAGCAGACTTATCTTGTATAAGTACATTACCCCAGCAGTGATTGCCAAGATTACTACTGTATACCTCTACAATTAGATTTTTACCTAAAAATTCTTCAGCATTATCAATTGTTACGAGTCCCATAGAAGCACCTGAACCAGTTGCCAATGGAGGACCATTAGGGTCCGCAGGATCTTTTATAATTAGACTATCTACCATAGATACCATACATGGATCATTAATTCCAAGCAGTATATCATCGACCGTTATTGTTGCTTTACATACTTCACTTAGAGAAAGGTTGACTTGCGCTACACAAGCCATGGAAGTTGTAGTTCCTGTTCTATTTACTAAGGTAGCATTTACTGAAGTTGCTCCTGTCGCCAAACAAGGACAACTATACTTGGCATTCACCAGTTTAAATGTGTACGTACTTGTTGGTAGGCCATCAAATTTGATATTCTTTCCAAATTCTGCACTTTTAGTATATGGAACTGGTATGCTATCACCCGAAATCTCAATATCAAAGGTTGAGCCCTCATCACACTTATCAACTAGATTACCTGTTAATTTTACAGTGATACTTCCATCAGCATTACCAAGACACCATGGATCCTCTGTTTCAACCACCGTTATTGCAACAGTACCAGCACTTGGTTTGGCTGTTGGACCAGTCCATATTGTTCCGTTCCATTTGTAGGTTCCAGCTCCAAAGCCATTCATTACATTCCAAGCAGGTAGTAATCCTATGGAAATTATTTTGAAATTGGTCGGATCAGTATCACAGAAAAATTTCAATTCCGCTGGACTTCCTGAAGCTACAGAACCAGTAATGTGTCCTAAAGGTAAATCGGTAAACCCTATCTTACCAGGGGCCGTGGCCGAATTAGCATTTATTTGAACTTTGTCAAATGTTTGTCCTCCTGAAAATGTAAAAGAGGTGTTGCCATCACAAGTAACTGTGAGCATTGCATCTTTTAGACTTGGATCACAATCTGCATAAGCGGTCTGAACAGCCATCATGCCATAGCATAACAACGGAAGCAGATGCCGCCATTTAATTTTTAAATATTGAGTAAAACTCGCTTTCATCATGAGATACTTTTAATTAGAGTTAAAAATGTTAAGGCGCTCCCGTGCATATCAGGTCACAGAAGACTATTGAAATAGTTAATTACCAAACTTGTGAGAAGAGGTAAGGAGGGAGGACACGTTTCATCACTAGCTCCAGCTCTAATCAAATAACATTCCTATATAGTAGCTGACATTTCCAAGTGTCAGGAATAGGTTTCTAGGCTCTAATTAAAATCTCTCAGGAAAACAGTTCGTGATTAGGTCAATCACGGACGATATAGGCGGTTGATTCCTATATGATAGAACAAATATAGAATTTGTTTAATATGTAAGTGTAAAAAATCGCGGTGTTTTTCATATTAATTTTTTACGATCTTTAATTGTCGTTGCTCATCCCCCACCCAAAGTGTCGCTATATATAGACCTGTAGCTGGCGGGAGTGGTAAAACATATGATATAAATGTCCCGTTACTTTTCAAATTAACAGGCATATTATAAATACTTCTACCCAATGGATCGCTAATCATAAGTCGTGCATCAAGGGATTTATCAAGACCATCTGCATTTAATTCAATCGTAATTTGGTCAGTTGTAGGATTCGGATATGCTTGGAAATCAATATCGTAAAGTCCAAAATTTAAATCTTCTTTATATTCTAATTTTAAGAGATTAGATTTTCCATTATGATTCCACCTTAAGGCAGGTTGTGCATCAGATATTCCAAATATATTCCCCCTCCCCTCTGTGTTAGTAGTAGTAATCACCTCTATCCAAAGAGGGTCATCAGAGATGGATTTATAATATAAAATATCCAAACGCTCATCGTTAATCGAGACATCTACATCCATATGAGAATCAATTTTGAGTATCTCAACAGTAGGATTAACCTTTAGCATAAGTTGTAATGCCTTAATATGTTTAGGGCTTCCTATGTTCAATCTATAAGTATCGTGATTGAATTTTGAGATTGATTTTATAATCTCGACCCCTTTAATAGAACGGGACTTACCCATTGCCATAGCATCAGCATCCATATCTCCCCTCTTCATCCCAAGTAAAGGAATTCCACCATAGGCCAATGCACTAGTTGATACCGATGACAATGACTCCTGTTCTCCAGAATTGAGCTTACGATTGAATATCCAAGGTGGGAGATCATCAAAATTTATATCTAATCCGAGTATGATCTTTCGCGCTGCGACAAGGTCTATGGTACTGATATCTCCTGAACCATTCACATCTGCGCTATACTTTTGAAACTCATTGAGCGTAGTTATGCCTAAGAAATAGTCTTTCATTAGAGCGAGATCATTGGCCGTTATTCCTACTTGCCAATCATCATCGTATAGTGCAGTGAGATCATACTGAAGTGATCTATCGATGCTTTCTAATTTAAACCTTCCATCGAAACCCGATACATCTACCTCTGCATAACCTCTATGCTCCGCACTAATCAGCACTCCCTCCATCAGCTCTGATCCATAAGCACTAATCTCTCCAGTAAATATCGGAGCCGCAATAGGGCAATTCCCATTTCCTGGAACATTTAGTGTAGTGGTTTTGATAGTTTGATTATTACTACAATCTGTAATCTGTACTTCCACATAATAGTTTCCTGTATCCTGGCAAGTAAATTTTTGAAATACACCATTCTTAAATAATGGAATACCACTTCCTGTCATTCCTAAACCACTCCCCGTTATATTAATAGCAGTTATTATAGAATTATCTCCAAATGAAGCTAGTAAGATAGCTGAATCTAAAGTTACTATTCCACTCGAGTCTATGAGTAACTGAGGATTACTTACAAGTTCTAATATAGGATTCACCTTCTCCTGAACATCTATCCAAACCTCACAAGTATCACTTCTTATTCCAAAACTATCCTGAACGACAAGTTCAATTAGAATATGATCGCAAACTTCAGCAAGACAGAATTCAAGAGAGGTTGTAAATACATCAGAATCTGTCCCACAAATTGAGTTTACTTTTCTTGCCAAAAATCTATAAGGAATACAACTCGTAACCGCTACACTGGCAAATGCACTATCTATAAGAACAAGGATACTATCTTGATCTTTCATAGAGATCGCTCTATTCAAACTATTGTTACAAACTAATACAGGTGCTGTAGGAACAGTAATCTGAAATTCTAATGTATCGGAAATCAAATAATCAATACAAGCATTAAATCCCGTATAGATTAATTGGTGTGGACCTAAACCTACGGCAATAGTATCTCCAATATTAGCATACCCCAACATGTTATCAACCTTGACATATATATCTGCATCAGCAGCATCCGTACAGTTATTAATTATATCAGCAGGAGGATCAATAATAATCATTGGATTACATCCTTCGAAGAAAACATTAGATTCATCAGGCGCTATAATTGTTGCAATCGTAGTATCCTCAACGATTATAAACTGCATCTTCTCTCTCGTAGAGCCAGATACCCAATCACTGATAGCCCATGATCGCTGATACTTTCTTTTAGATCCACAGTTGAATATCCCAATAGATTTTATCATAGAAGTTACCGCTATATGACAATTCTGATTTAATATTTCATCTGTATAATTCAATTGTCCTGTAAGATTCAAATCTTCAGGATCTTGCCCACAGTATATAGTTGTGTCGAAAGGAATTATAATATCGTTTAAATTGAGGGGAAGCAGATAAATAATACTCATGCATTGTCTTGAAATGCCCGTATCGTCAGAGACAGACCAAGTCCTATGAACCTCTCGCAGCGTATCTGAAGGGGTAGGATATAAGGCTCCTATACTATCTTGATATATAACATTTAGATCTGCTATCGTCTGACAATTATAAGTGACGTCTATAAAGTCAGCGGGGTTCAACCCCCTTAAACCTTCTATACAAGGTGCTGTCCCGTTCTTACAAGATATTTCGAAAGGTAATTTATCCTCGACTAGAACATATCCCCAACAGTGAAGTTTGGATACCGTATCTCTAATTATAAATTGTACTTTTTCTCCCGCTTCTCGACAATCAACTATAGGCTCATCTCGTCCTATCAATTCAACAACCATCGTGTTGCCAGAATTTGACATTCCAGATAGACGATCTACAGTTAATCTAAACTCTCCAGTATAATTTAAGGAAACATTTACTTGCGCGTAGCAATTCATGCTCGTAGATTGAGCTATACTCTGATTCGAAGTAAATAGTAGAAATAAAAATGTCGCCAAGAAGGAATATGGAGTGCGCCTATGTAATAGGCACACACCAAACTCCATTCTTGGGACAAGAGGTCTGATAACGGTTCTCATGAAAAAAGGTTCTATTATCCTCTCGGATAAATGGTATAAGTGGAGTCGAAACCCCAGTATATTTTTAAATCAATTTCTCTTAATCTATATATCATGCATTCTCAGTGACATGACAATAGGATTCCATCCCTTGTTTATAGAGGATCAAGTCTTTCTAAATCGTGATTGACAATTTTACAATCGCTGTAACAGGGAATAAAACGTTAGAGCTAATGCCCTACTTTACTGATTTTGAACTGCTAACATATTACAAATATACGTAATATGTTTTCTTATTAGAGCTACTTTTGGGGAGGTATTTTCGTATTTTTATTATATATATATATAGACCTCTATTCCAGAGAACGGTATTGTTGGAAAGCTGAAAACGTATCTAAAAAAAAAATTATAATTCGAGAGATAATTCATTCAAAGTCAAAGCTTACAAAATTTAGAAAGGCCATCATACATTAAGTATGACGGCCCTTCACGAGTTCATCTGGTTGTTATATAGTCTACATATATTTCTTATTACTCGATAGAAAGCATTTTTCGTGTAGCAATTTTATTATCGTAAGAAAGCTGGTAATACAGTACACCCCCTTGATCCAGTTGTGATTGGTTTATGATAATGGTATTATAACCTGCATCGTATGTTCCTGATTTGCCCATGACTTGCCTGCCTGTCATATCAAATACGGCCAACTCTACGATTCCTTTTTTCGCAATTCTGAATCCAATTGAGGTTTCACCATCGAATGGATTCGGTACGTTCTGATATAATTCGAATACCGCATCTAAATCCTCAGAAGAGGTTGTCCAAGACAAGAGCAGATCTGTAGCTTTTAAATCAGCTCCAGAAAAACTTCGTGCTGGAATATCCTCTGATTCCATGCTTATCATCTCAGATAAGAGTCCTGATCGATCTGCTAGAAAGGCAACTGTAATAAGACCCCCATCTGTAATCTCATTTACATCACTCCAGCTCAATCTCATATGATCTGCAGTAATAAATAGATGAGACGCATCAAGATTCAATTCCGTGGCATTGGCATTCAACCAATGTCCGCTATTCAATTTCAATGACATCTGCAGGCCATATAGATTCATCAATTTGGCGAGATCCAAAGTCACTGTAACTTCTTCTCCTTTATAAATTTTTCTATCAGCTACTAATATCACCTCTGAACTCTTGCTCCGACCTCCAGATAGGATGGCTGAATTCGCGATTGCGTTACCATTTACATCACCCAATTTTATCGCCACAAAATCATTACCTAACTGATTCTGATCTAAATGATCTATAGTAAGCGTCTCTTCTAATGGCCAGGGATCAAGTGCATCATTCAATTCTTGACTTGTAGAAATAAATCTCCAAGATTTCTTTCCACTGAATTCATTAGATCTCCCTAAAATAAGCTTCCTTAATTCCACTAAGTCTAATGAAGTCACTCGCTCATCGCCACTTACATCTGCGGCAATCGTTTGGTGAGGATCTTCAAAAGTTTTTATTGAAAGTATATGGCGTTGAATCAATATGATATCCGCAGTAGAGATACCATTGAGATAGTCATCATTCTTTTCGGCTTGAATAGCATAATCTTCAGCCATCTCTGAATTAAAAGCATATAATCCTTCGACATCCGTCATATTCATATCCGCCCTATCTGTCTGCATTGATTTTATAACTACCTCTGCAGATTCTAAAGACGTACCAAAAGCTGTAGCAATCTGGCCACTAACAATAGACGATAGTCCATCAGTGTTTGAACAAACATCATTATTGTCACGAATCATCAACATAACAGTACAAAAATCCTTATTGCCCGCAGCATCCCATACATAGACTCGAAATGTATCTACAATACTTACACCATCCGGAATGTCCGCACACGTATATGTCTTGCTCGGCACATTGCGATCTGTTCCACTGAAGCTATAAGTCAATGTACCACCACAATCTGAAGACTTGCCATCCAAGTCAAAGTCCTTAGCCCATATTTTTACAGAACCACTGGTATTAATGATCGCCGTTGATACACTAGATATACACTGTGGAGTTGGAGCCTTTCCATCTGTAATCGTAATCGTACAAATTTCGTCATCTCTATTATTACAAGCATCTGTAGCAGACCATCGGATATTATGTACACCTATTGCTAATGGCGTATTGACAACAGCCATAACGCCACCATCAGCGGTAGCAACAGGACTTAGCTCAAAATCATATGACCCGTTACCATCTGTATCTATTGCAGCAGCCCAAGTTATAGTCTCACTATCACAAGTACTAGCGTTGCTGCCTTCCGCTTCAATTTGAAATCCAGAAATAGTACAATCATCTCCCGCTGATAATTCAACACCATAGCTAGACTGTTTACATGACACCTCTATTGTCTCTGTAGGCGATTGGATTCTTACTGTATCTATATCTCCCAAGACAAATGTCTTACTGCAGATTGTATCTTGAGATCCTCGTAACTTATAATCTACTATTACCGTTCCAGTGTTACACCTCGAGTCTATATTAGATAAGCGTTTCGTAGCAATCGTTGATAGTGTGCTATCTACACATGCTTTAATAATGGCCGTTGGACTATTAGCAATGATAGCCGCATCAAGGTCATCTTTACATGTAAGCCTTATAATACGATCACCACAGTCCGTTACAATACGCGTGTTTTTATCCTCTAAGGTAACCTTCGTACATGCTAAATTGGTATTTCCATAAGCATCCATAATACGCATTTCAATATTTACAACCCCATACGCTAATCCTGCAGGGTTAACACTATTGATGTCTCCTTGATTGAATTTTACAAATTCTCCGAAAGGGTCATTACTATTCTTACGACGTATCTCATATTTTACAATATCGCTACAAGCGTCGAAACTTCCTGCATCAATACTATGAGGAAATACCTTGGCCGTACAATTGCCTAAATGTGACGTAAACGTAATTTTAATCTCGTATTTAGAAAGTGCTACAGGAGCGACCTCGTCTTTCACTACTAACTGCGTTTGCTTTACAGATTCATTATCACATAAATCCCTTACAACATAAATAAGTTGATAAGTTCCAGGGCCAACATTTTCTAATTTATAATTATTAGAAGCGTTAGCCTCTATGCGGTTCATCCCGTTAAGAATATAAGCCAACCAAGTAATCTGACTCAAACTACTACAATTATCAGAAAGGGAATCTGGCGGAGGAATCATAATCTCACCCTTACAAGTCCATGGATCAGTCATTCCGATAGGAATAGAATCTGGAATTGTAAATTCTGGATCTTCTTCATCAACTACCTCGATTACTTGATGCATCTCAGGAAGTGATTGATTATTACACCAATCTATTACGTGCCAACTACGCACAAATTTATAACCGATATCTCCACATATTCTACTTGGATTAGTATCGGTATAGGTTGCGGTCAGTTTACACAGATCATCATGTGTGCCTGGCGTGAGGCCTTGACCTATAAAGTGAATAAGACTAATAGAATCATTGATATTATCTAAAAGATATGGATAAGCACAGGTGGTTGCAGAATCGGGATTCGCACCTGGAAAAAGAGTTGTATTGGAAAAGTGATTACGGAGCGACTCAGGATCAGTATCAATACCACAAGTGACGACTAACTTCTTTTTAGGGGGGAAGATAGCGTCGGTACCGAAGCTTTTAAATAAGAACCTTTGTGTACAATTTAGATTTTTATATTCTAATCTACCATGATTAGAAATCAACGTACGCCATGTACGTATTATAATCCAACTGCGACAAGCAGTATCTTGAGTCAACTCATCATGAAATTCAACATTGGCTGTATTTCCACAATGATCTATAAATATAGGATTGATTCCTACCAGCTTGGCGATGGAATCATTGTCCATAAAATCAGACACAGTAGCACAACTAAATATGCACTCTGCAGGATCAAAAGGAGTATCTTTAGGGCAGAAACACTCCGAAGTAAAAGGAGATAATTTGTCCTCTATTAACAGATCTCCCCAACATGGGAGACCATCGCTCTTTCGAATGATAGACATCTTGTATCTACCGATTCCTTTGAATCGAATATAAGAACCACGATTACCATATAGGAATGTAGCCGCAAATAATGGATCTGTAGGACTAAGAGCTGTATTAGAAAATTCTACATCAAGGCTATCTGGCGCGGAGCCATCAATATTCTTGATGAGTACTTCATACAATAATGGATCTGCATCTGGTGCTTCTCCTTTTAGAATGTGTTTTGCATTAATTACTGCTGTACAATTCTGATCCAATGACATATTGACACCAGAATTACAAACTAGTCCTTGTGAGTAAGCGGACTGTGCTGAACAGAATAGTAAGATAAAAGCGAAACACCTGAGATTGAAAGTAAAAACTTTCGCAAAGTAATTTTTTCTCATAGGCATGACAAAAAGTTTAGGTTAAATAAAATTTGAGTTCTTTAACCTTGACGCCATTGCGCCACAACTTTTTGAAAATAGATAGGGATTATAATTCTAAAACAACACACTAAAGAGATAATTTAGGTATCGCCATTGACATCAATTCCTATTGTTAATGGGAGCAATAAGAATTGAAATCCATAGTGCCTTTGCACTATCCAATAAAGAAGACATTTTATCCTCTTCATTTAAGTATTCCTAATTAGAGAAGCCGATCATAATCACATGACCAGCTTCTTTAACTTTTAAAAACCTAAACAAAGGGCTGATAAAACTTGGGGAGTCTACCCTATTGACTACAAAAATAGAATAGCTATTCGTGTAATCGGCATCCTTGAAACGGTAATTATTAGACTTTTTTTTTATTGATAATTATAATTAATCATATGTTCGTCCATCTGCCTGCACATAAATAGTCTCCATCGGCCTGCTAAAACTTTGTACCCAGTAGGTCCCTTTTTTAGACAATCCCATAAATGTAACATCAGGATCCATTAGCATTCGACAGTGAGAAGGACTCTCCTGCCAAGCTTCAAATACTTCATAAAAATGATCATATCCGTATCCCAGATTCTCCCCTACTTTCTGCCAGTCATATCCAATCTTGTCAAGACGATCTCCCAAATATTCTCCTTCTAATGATATATGATCAAAATGGTTATTTCGTTGGAGATAGGCAGCATACTTTTTGGAAACACGATATAAATCCTGATTCCAGCTCACAGGACCTACGGCCCTCATCCGCTGTCCACCGCACTTGCAACCTGAAGCTCTAAGTTTATTAATTTCTGCCATAACCCTATCAATATCACGGTTTTGGGGTTGAGCAGAAATAGTATTTATTAAAAGAATAACAAACAATCCAGCAAGGATTCTCATAGAATATCGGCGCTATAAACCCCAATTATTCATTAAGGAATCTATTGGGGATCCTAAATGTATTGTTGGGGCTCTAATTTTCAGTGATCCGATCTATAGCCTTCTCCAACATTTCGTAGACTTTCGGAAAGCCTCCTTCGTAATATGGATCTGGTACGGATCGGTTTTGTCCAGGGTTAACGTAATTGAGAATGAGTTTTATTTTATCTAGCTGAGAATTATCGGTTATAAGCTTCCTGACATTATTATAATTCGAAGTATCCATAGTGAGAATAAGATCATAGTATTGAAGATCTGTGGCCTTTATCTCGCGAGATCTCTGATGAGTAATATCCAAGTTGTGGATTGACGCCTCTTTTATCGATCTTGGATCTGGTGCCGATCCACTATGAAAAGAACTCGTCCCCGCAGAATCTACTTCCCATTGTAATCTCTTCTCTTCGATTTTTGCTTGCATAATACCATGTGCCAAAGGAGACCTACATTTATTACCAAGACAAACCATTAGTACCTTCATATTATATCCAACGCCACTATGTAGCGAAATGTCGCCGAAAGAGAAAGGTTTCTTTAAAACCCATGGATATCCCCTATGATTCGGCTATAGTTCATGAAAATGTAATCTGGATTTATAAAACACGGGCCTTATAAATCTTCTAAAGAAAAATGATCAAATTCGGGTACATTTGCGCTCGATTAGGTAAATCATTGGGTAGAAGTGATTTATGAATTGAACAAGATGAATACGAACAACTCATTGATAGCCAGATACTTCAGTTTTTTTCAGCCCCATAGCGCTGGTTATGAAAATAAAAAAGAAACTTGTCTTGACAATCAGCCTAATACGTAAATCACTTCATGAAAATAGTCATAGCAGGAGCTGGCGATATGGGATTTCATCTCGCTCGTTTGCTCGCCTCAGAAAACCAGCAGATTGTCCTCATAGATACAAATGACGATATCTTGGATTATGTACGAGGGCATCTTGATATTATAGCTATCAAGGGAGATAGTGCCTCCATCCAAGTCTTAGAAGAGGCGCAAGTGGGATCAGCAAAGATGTTCTTAGCCGTTACTACAAGTGAAAAAAACAATTTAGTGTCAAGTATTCTCGCCAAAAAAATGGGCGCGAAAATGACTATCGCAAGAGTCACCAACTCTGAATATCTGGAACCAAAGCAGAAAGCCAATTTCAAAGAATTGGGAATAGACCAGATTATATGCCCTTTGGCCCTCGCATCAGAAGAGATCGAGATGTTGCTTCTTAATTGCCCGGTGACTGACAACTTTGAATTTGAAGAAGGAAAAATTTCATTAAGTGGAATAACTGTGGACCATTCCTCCCCTATTGTCGGTAAAACTATGAATGAATTCATTAGTACCGAAGACCAATTACAATACAAACTTGTAGCAATCCTTCGAAACAATGAAGAGACTATTGTTCCAGATGCCGATACTCGAATTATTGCTGGAGATCATCTATATTTTTTGGCAACACAAAAAAGGCGTAATGCACTACTTGAAGCCTTAGGTCAAGATATGCATAAGGTAAAATATGTAATGATTCTCGGTGGTTCAGAGTTGGGCAAAGAAACTGCTCGTCGATTAGAAGAGAAGTATCACTTAACGATAGTCGAAAAAAATAAAGAAAAGTGCAAAAAACTCGCAGAGGTATTGCATAATACACTCATTATAGAAGGAGATCCAAGCAATATAGAGCTTCTAAAAGAAGAAGGACTTGATAGAATGGACGCCGTTGTTGCACTGACCGCTAATTCTGAGACGAATATTATTGCTTGTCTTTCAGCAGAAAAAGCAGGAGTATATAAGACAATCGCATTAGTTGATAATACGGAGTATATTCATATCTCCCAGCACATAGGAGTGGATACACTCATTAATAAGAAACTCATTGCCGCCAATAGTATATTCAGCTATATACGGAAAGGAAAGGTAAAGGCCATGACTCGGATCCAAGGTGTTGATGCTGAGATAATAGAGTACCTTTTGCATAAAAATAATCAGCTTACCAAAAAGCCTATAAAAGACCTCCCGCTTCCGAAACGATCTATGATTGCGGCAGTAGTCCGCGATGATAAAAGCATAATACCAGATAGCGAGTTCACTTTGCAAAAAGACGATAAAGTGATTGTCTTAGCTACAAATGAAGTGATTGGAAAGGTGGATAACCTATTCCGCTAATAAGCTGATTCAAAATGCTTATAAATCCCAAACCGATATCTAATGTTTTAGGAGCCTTAATGGTTTTCGCGAGTGTTATCATGCTTGGTTTAGCGGGATTTAGCGCCATTATGGAGGATGGAATGTTAAGCGCATTCTTATACTCAGCTTTGATAGCAGGTTCTATAGGAGGGTTGAGTTGGATATTTCGCTTTAGCGCCAAAGCCCAGCTCACAAAGCGAGAAGGGTATGTAATAGTTGTTTTAAGTTGGTTTATAATTTCACTTATTGGTATGCTACCCTATATCTTTTGCGGATATGTTGATGGATGGGTCGATGCATTTTTTGAGAGTGTTTCGGGATTTACAACAACAGGGGCTACCATCATAACAGATATAGAAATCATGCCAAAGTCCCTACTCTTATGGAGGAGCCTCACACAATGGCTCGGAGGTATGGGAATTATAGTTCTAACAGTAGCTCTTTTCCCATTATTAGGGATTGCAGGAATCGAGCTTTTTGTAGCAGAAGCTCCAGGCCCAACTTCTGATAAGATTCATCCTAGGATTAAGGATACCGCGAGAACACTGTGGAATATTTACTTAGTACTCACTGTATTATTGTTCGGAATTCTAATGTTAGAAGGATTAGGTTGGTTCGATGCGATCAATCACGCACTTACAACAATGGCAACTGGTGGATTCAGCACTAAGAATGCGAGTATTGCCCATTACACATCTCCTTTAATACAATATACGATCGCTTTCTTCATGCTGCTTGCTGGTACCAACTATGCAGTTATATACTTGGGACTATCGGGCAAGTTTCGAAAGATCTATGAGAATGAGGAGTGGCGCATGTATATGATCGTATTGTTAGTAGGAACAGTCTTGGGAGTATTGGCACTAGTCAATACTGTTGGTTGGGATTGGGAACCTGCTTTCAGAGCAATACTATTCAACATTATCTCCATCGTAACTACTACAGGTTTTATAGCCAACGACTATTTGTCCTGGAATAATGGATTCACAATTTTCTTCTTCATTTTACTTTTTACTGGGGCATGTGCAGGATCGACATCTGGAGGAATCAAACTCGTACGACATCTGGTATTTATGCGCAATACCTTACTTGAATTCAAGCGTATAATTCACCCAAGAGCACTGATTAGATTAAAAATCAATAAGAAGCTAGTGGCCCCACGTGTGATCATTCACATACTTGTTTTCTTAATTGTTTACATCTTCTTATTCGTCATTGGCGCATTATTACTTTCATTCTTGGGATTGGATTTTGAAACTGCTGTAGGAGCTGCAGCTACTTCTATAGGTAACGTTGGCCCAGGAATGGGCTCAGTAGGACCTTTGGACAACTTCGCGCACCTCCCGGAAATGGCCAAATTGATTCTATGTTTCCTAATGATTTGCGGGAGACTGGAATTATTCACAGTCTTAGTATTGTTTACTACTTATTTTTGGCAGCGGAATTAGAAAGCTTAGTCCAAATAGAATTCAACCTCTGACTTTCTAATTTCCGGACTTCCTTCTATATCTATTCACTTGAAGTCATAGACATGGAATTACTTAGTGAGCGTAGTACTATTTTGTCAATTCTATGAAACCAGAAGTTGACAACAAGTTTTAGTTACTTTCGTGGCATGGATTTATTTAATATTATCACTATTCTGGTTGTCGTATCTGCTGCCTTTGCATATATCAATGTTCGTTTTGTAAAGCTACCATATACAATAGGCGCTATGGTTATAACGATCGTCATGAGTATGATTCTTACGCTATCAGGTTGGATTTACCCAGAACTGACTAACCCACTAAAAGAACTCATATCTCGCATTGACTTTAGCACGGTATTGTTAGAGATAATGTTAAGTTTTCTATTATTCGCAGGAGCCTTGCATACCAACTTTGATCAACTCAAAGTTCAACGAGGTCCTATCTTGGCATTTGCGACTTTTGGAGTGGTCTTCTCAACGCTCCTTATTGGTGCATTAATGTATTTTATCCTTCCGCTCTTAGGGCTCAATATTGAATTTATTTATTGCCTTTTATTTGGTGCTTTGATTTCGCCGACTGATCCAATTGCCGTCTTGGGGATATTAAAGAAAGTCGGTGTTCCTAAGAAATTAGAAACGAAAATAGTAGGAGAATCACTATTTAACGATGGTGTCGGAGTAGTTATCTTTCTTACCATATATGCCATCGCCGAGAGAGGCTTAGAAAACATCACCGTTGGAGAAATTGGATTACTATTACTGGAGGAAGTTGTAGGAGGTATAATATTAGGAATGGCATTAGGATTTATAGCTTATCGCCTTTTGAAAAGTATAGACGATTATAGTACTGAAGTATTAATTACGATTGCCATTGTTATGGGTGGCTATTTACTAGCTCAGACACTTCATTTTTCTGGTCCTTTGGCAGTGGTTGTTGCTGGACTTATTGTGGGCCATGATACAGTGCGAGATCACACAATGTCCGATATGACAGAATTATATGTTGATAAATTTTGGGAGACATGGGATGCCTTGCTCAATGGTGTATTGTTTGTCTTGATTGGTCTTGAGATTTTAGTGTTGCCATTTGAACAAAGCTATATTATAGCGGGACTTATCACTATTCCAGTGATCCTTATTGCGAGATTTATCTCCTTAGGAATTCCAATAAGGTTCTACAAAAAGAAATTAGAATTTGTTCCCAATACAGGATTGATCATGACATGGGGAGGGCTTCGTGGAGGAATTTCAATCGCCCTTGCCCTAACACTAACTAAGCAGATGGGTAGTGATCCATTTCTAATAATTACCTACATCGTGGTCATTTTTAGCATCATAGTACAAGGTCTAAGTATCGGCCAAGTTGCTAATAAGTTGATAGGCGAAGACCATATGGTAGAGTCTAGTAATGAACATTAAGAGGAATTTCAAGTAAGCGAAGTACTCAATTCTTCTACGGATATTTATCTTTATCAATTATGAAGAAGATAGGCATTCACGAATTATATAACAAGGATCCAGAAAAAGCAGATAAATTAGTTTGGGGCAGAGTATCAGGACCA
>JBLIDB010000085.1:0-18841 GCA_047634015.1 Saprospiraceae bacterium | reverse complement strand
TTCAGTCTCGACATTACGAAACTCAGTCCCAAATACTTCTTTTATTCCCTTTAGCATTTCAGGTGTATTGATAACGCTCCACAACTTCTGTTGCGGATGATAGAATGAAGAGTTGAGTTGTTTGATCTGTACTCTCCATTCAGTACGCTTGTAAGGGATATGAAATTTAATGCGCTTGGCATGAGGCTTACATACGAATATGAGTGCTTCCATGCCGACAAGATAGTATCAACGAGGCCGATAACCACCAGATAATCAGTAATTTATAATAATAAGTGATTCTTAACCGTTGTGTATCGGATAAGGTCTCTATAGGCTCGATTTGATCAGGCGTAATATAACGCTGAACACATTTATGATATGAAAGGACAGTGTCGCTTATGCAAACAAGATTTTAGTGGAAGATCTGATAAGGTTTTTTGTAGCATATCCTGCAAGACTACATATCATCGCAAACTGCGAGCGACCAATCCCCGACATACCCGCACTATTGATAAAATTCTTCATCGCAATAGAACTATTCTGCTTGAACTAATGGGAAAGCATACTCACCAGAAGAAGATTCAATCAATCCTCTTAGACAGAAAGAAGTTCAATTATAATTATATCACCAGATATACTGTCAACAAGCAAGGGAAGACCTATAATCATGTTTATGACTTCACATGGATGAGATTCAGTAATGGAGAAGTTCTGATTAACCTTAAGTCCTCGTAATAATTCGTAATTAATAAAATTTTGCATCTAATTTTACAGATTTGAATATCAATGAATCCCACATCGTCCCTCCCTTAGCAAAGCGGATACGACTCTCTGATTACCTGCCGGATATCTTTGAAACCATTCCTTCCAAGAAAGGCATTAAAAAGGCCATTAAGAAAAAATTGGTACAGCTCAATGGGGGAGTCGCGTATACAGGAGACTATCTTACAGGAGGAGAAGTGATTGATCTACTATCCGATGAGACCTATAAGCATAGCACCGCTATCACGTTTGATTTTGAAGTGCTATTCGAAGACGAGTATTTAGCGATCATCAATAAGCCGGCAGGCATAGTGGTTAGTGGCAATCAGAGGCGCACAATAGAAAATGCCCTGACTAACAGGTTGACCGCTTCTGGTGCATTGGACGCATTACCTATGATGCAAGCAATACATAGGCTGGATTATCCGACCAGCGGTGCGCTCCTAATAGGAAAGACACGAAGTGCAGTAGTCGCATTGAACAAGTGCTTCGAACAGCGCAAGATTAGCAAATCTTATTTAGCTATAACCACCGCAAATTGCCCAGTCGATGGAACTATTGCTCAAGCTATTAATGAGAAAGCTGCCGTCTCTCACTATAAGGTAGTAGCGACAAAAGAATCTAATAAGTATGGGCAGCTGACGCTTGTACAGCTGATTCCTGAGACGGGACGGAGACATCAACTAAGGATTCATATGTCGGATCAAGGTATGCCAATCATGGGAGATCAGATGTATAGTCCAGAGGGTGAAATTGTTAAAGGAAATGGACTTTTTTTATTTGCGCATTCCTTATCATTTATTCACCCTATCACATCAGAAGAGTTGAAAATTTGCGCTCCTATTCCCAAAAAATTCAAACGTTTTTTTGACATAGATTTACGATGAAAGTTTACACGGCGTGGCCACTCTTGACAAATATCAATATCAATCTTTTTGCGCCCCTTTTTACAAAGGGTAAAAGCTTGAAATTCGTTGATTCCATTAGGGTCAGCAAATCAAGGAAATTTGAACTTGAAGTTGTTTACCCCAAAAGGCGGGTACATGCAATTAGTGAATATGAAATTATTTCCTCCAAAGTGTGACATTTAGAGAAGTCCTGCGAATATTACTATGAATAAGGCTTTGGATAAGAATGACATTTGAGGATTACATCAATTCATATAAGAATCTTCTTTTTAAGATAGCGCGCATTTATTGCTATAACAAGGAAGAACAGAAGGACTTAGTGCAGGAAATAGTGATCCAACTATGGAAAGCATATCCCAAATATGACTCCAGTTATACACTATCGACCTGGACCTACAGAATAGCCCTTAATGTCTGTATCTCCTATGTAAGAAAGACAACTGTGCGAAAGAAAGCACTGGATAAATATAGGGAGTTCGTTCAGATTGATATTTCTGAGGATGCCGTTGACGAAGAGAAGATGACAAAGTTGACACAAGCGTTGAGCGTATTGAATTCTGTAGAACGAGCGATTATAATGTTGAATTTAGATGGATCGAGTAACAAAGAAATTGCGAAAATTATTGGAGTTACTCCGAGTAATGTAAGTACGAGGTTAGTAAGAATAAAGAGCAAATTAAGAAAGGAAGTAAAACAATAGAATTATGGAATATTATGAATTACAGCAATTATGGGATAATAAAGATGAACCAAAAGTAGATCTTGAATTGAATCAGAAAGCATTTAGCGAACTAGTGAAAAATAAGATTCATGGAAACTTAGGTGATATAAAATGGAGTGGAATTATAGAGATTGTCATAACTATTTTCTGGCTTAATTTTTTAGTTCCGATTATATTAGATCATATTCACGATATCGGTATTCTTGTATCAGGGATTGTCTTATTCCTACTATCGATCTACAGCCTTATATTGGAGATCAATAAGCTTTATCTTATAAGTTCTATTAAGTATGATTATTCAATAATCCATACACAAGGTAAAATTGAAAGATTGAAGTTTATAGAAAACCTCGATTTGAATTCTTTATACTTTATTATTCCTATGTCGTTTATTCCGTTTTTGATTGTGTTGGGTGAGGGAGTATTGCATATTGATTTAGAAGAGATAGGATTAGGAGCAACAGAGATGATTGAAGCTGTATTGGGAAGTATTATAGTGGCTGTAGTTGTCGTCTTTTTTCTACGCAAGTTTGAATTGAAGAAACTTAATGATTCCCTTGAGTTTATAAGAGGTTTGGAAGAAGGAAGATGATTTATAAAAGTTGTTTAGAATAACAAATACTATGCTTACCCAACAGTTGCTTAATTAATGAGCATTGTGTTAAATAAGGATTTTACTTCTTTGGAGGAGAGATCAAATGGACAAGTATGATGATTTGGCGAAATGATTTCATCGTTTTGATTTGTCTTTTCAACGTGTTTTTATTGCTGTTCGTCAAGTAAATTTAAGAATACTATATAGAGTAGTATCTTAACTCAATATCATTAGAAGAAGAACATTTTGAAAGATGGGCATTCTCAATTATTGGATATGTGTTACTTGACATTTTCTATAGACGGGGATGACACATTTAGTTCTCTTAAATTAGTGTAAAATGAATACTAAAATATTACAGAAGTCGGATTGGTATATTATCTCAATTATCGCCTTTGTTATATGGACTGTTCTGATTTGGGATTATTTTCATGGAGGTGTCCCGAGTCATTATTTACTTCATGATAAAGACATGCCTTCGATTGCTAATTGGTGGGGAGGACATTCTTCCTCTTCTTTCTGTTATACTTGTATTAAGAATCAGGAGAAACATGCTAAGCCAAGAAGATGAAAGTTTAATTTTATTGGGATATACCAAAGAAGTGATTGGTGGATTTATTTCTGCACTTATCTTTGGAATATTATTGTCATTTACTTTTCTCAATTATATGGATCTAACGGGTTATTTGACACTATGTATTTTCCCTTTGGCACTATTTTTCCCCTTATACAAGGAGGAATACTTACTTGGATTTGTCATTGGTATGACTCATACATTCGGTGTTTTTATTCCTACAGTCTTCGGTATTATTATTGCGCTTTTGTGTGCTTTAATTTATAAACTTATGAGGCCCGGATTCTTGTTTATCTATTCTAAAGTTAAATAGTTTCACTGATACAAGATTGTTATTGAGGGTCTCCCCAATAATGGAACTCACAAATCGTCGAGAAGCTGATCTAAGCGTTTGTTGTTAAGAGACGATGTAGGTGATTTGAACGAAAGATGAGGCTGATGTATCAGCTCCCTCCTTTTACTCTCTGTTATTATTCGTATCTTCATTTCCGTCTTTGGATTAGCCATCAGATTTCAGAATACATGAAGCCCTATTCTGTAGCGGCTTTATTTTCAAAATACGATAACCCTTACCGCAAAATGAAGTCAATCATCACATTTATAATCCTAATTATTTTAATTGTAGGTTGTAAAAATAATATACAACTTAAACCTGTATTTCAACACGATGTGAATTATGGACCCACACCATGGACGAGTGATGTTTTTGAATTAGAAGAAGAGGATTTTACCTTTGCTATAATTTCTGACTTGAACGGCGGAGAACGGGAGAATATTTACAGTACCGCGGTATCTCAGTTGAATAGACTTGATCCCACATTTGTATTAAGTGTTGGTGATCTTATAGATGGTGGAACTGAGGATATCTTACAATTGGAAAGGGAATGGGATTGGTTTGATCTCAGAACTTCTAAGCTCAATATGCCCTTTTTCTATCTTGGAGGCAACCATGACTTGACCAACCCTGTTATGCGAAAAATCTGGAAAGAACGCCTTGGTCCCCGATATTATCATTTTGTCTATGAAGATGTCTTGTTTCTTATGATGGACTCTGAAGATTATGAAGAAGAGCGAATGGTAGAAATTTATACGGCTAGGGCAAAGGCCTTAAAAATCATTAGTCGAGAGATTGAAGGGAAGTATGAAGAGTCAGATTATTACCACATGTCAGAACGCAGTATTGGAGGGATGAGTAATGATCAATTTAATTACTTTGAAAAAGTGTTAACGAAGTACCCAGATGTGAAATGGACATTTCTGCTGATGCACAAACCACTATGGAGGCGTGAAGATGATATGGGTTTAGGGAAGCTTGAACTACTATTAAGGGATAGACCATACTCCGTTATTAATGGTCACCTCCATTCCTTTTCTCATCGCATCAGACATGGTCGAGATTATACCGTCTTGGGAACAACGGGAGGTTCTCAACATACTGGTGATTCCATGTCCTTTGACCATATTACCATGGTGCGAATGGCCAAGGATCCAGTTATCACACATTTGAAAATGGAAGGAATATTAGATGAAACGGGTAAAATTCCTGTTGTAAGAGATAGCTTGATTTACCGATAAAAATAATGCTGTCTTATTAAAATCCCTCAATAAATTCCTGGAAAACGCATTTATGAGGAATTTGAATCCGAGCTGTGCGCTATCGCAATTAGAGAAAGTCAATTCTCCAATTCTACCAATCTCACATGGACACGGCACTAATTACGGAGTAAAACAAGCATAAATGGAAGTTGGTGTACCTCTTTATTAAAATAAGCAGAATCTCAGCAGCTACTGATTCCTTTTTAAATCCAAATACTTTACAACGCTACGATGATTATTTCTATCTGCTACATTACTTGCCGTTCCATGGCCTCCTATATGCGTTGTAACATCCGCACCATTCTTAACCAATAACTTGACAGCATCAAGGTGATCGTTATTAGCCGCTGTGACGAGTGCCTTGCCATAAGCTCCTCCTCGTAGATTTACATTCGCACCATTCTCTATAAGTAATTTCATAGTTGGAACATGTCCATTATTTGCAGCGGTAGCAAGTGCTGATCCATAGGCGCCAGCGATAATTTCAAGTATGTCCATTGTTTGCAGCCGTATTCAGGGCTGTACCATATGCTCCTCCCGTATGATTTATATCTGTTCCTTTACTAAGCAGCAGCTTTACAGTTGCATTATGTCCATTATTTGCTGCGGTACCGAGGTTTGTGCCATATGCACCTCCATCTAGATCTATATCCGCTCCATTGGAGAGTAGTAATTCTAATGTCTTCTTATGACCGTTATTTGCAGCCGTATTTAGAGCAGTACCAATAGGCACCCGAAGAGATATTCATATCTGCTCCTTTGGCTATTAGTAATTTGATAGTCTCGGAATGACCATTATTAGCCGCAGTATTTAGCGCAGTTCCATACGCACCTCCGGTTTGATCAATATCTGCACCTCTTGCTAAAAGCATCTCTATAGTTTCATTGTGTCCATTATTAGCTGCTGTACTCAATGCTGATCCATACGCACCTCCGATCTGATCTGGATCAGCCTTATTATCTAATAAGAGCTTTATAGTCTCTGCATGGCCATTATTTGCTGCGGTGTTAAGCGCTGTACCATATGCTCTAGCAGAGATATCTGTATTCGCTCCTTTGTCTAAGAGAAATTTTACACTTTCACTATGACCGTTATTAGCCGCTGTGGCGAGTGCCATGCCATATGCACCTCCTGTAGCATCGATTTCAGCTCCTTCCTTTAGTAGATATTCCATGACCGCAGTATGGCCATTGTTAGCTGCGAAACTCAGTGGAGATCCATAAGCACCGCCACTACTATTTACTTTCGCACCTTTTGAAATAAGTAGTTCAGCCATTTCTAATTGCCCATTACTTGCAGCAGCACTCAAGGGAGATCCATAAACCTCATCTTTGGAATTTGCCTTTGCTCCGTTGTCCATCAAATAGTGGCGAAGTCTTGATGCCCAGAATATGCAGCTTCACCTAATGCAGACATGTCATGGTTGGGATTGTTATGTATTTCTGCTCCCGCTTGCATTAAGAGCTTTCCTATTTCAAGATTTCCAGTATACGCGACGGCCGTTACGGGAGTTCTTGCGTGAGAACGTCTATAAGTTATCTCACCATCAGGAGATTTTGTTTCTTCATATTCTGGATTAGCCTCAGTACAATTCACCTCAGACTTTGAAATCAGTGATTTTATTAGGCTTATGTCTTGGGACCGTATAGCTTTTAATAATGCTTTACAGTTAGAATCAGTATCCGCAGAACGGGGAGCATTATTTTCTTGGACGTAGTTATGATTTTCATTTTTATAAAATTCACTCACAGAGCTCGAAGAAGCTGTATTATCGATAGCAATTGCGGTTGATAATGCTTCGGAAGATTCAATAGTATTTGGAAAAGGTAACGCTGTATTATGTTCTACCTCGTTTTGATTAGGGGATACTCCCTCGAGTGTATTTGCTAAAGCGGTGTTTGGCTTGTTGATTACAAGTAATATTGCAAATATCAATGGCGCTGTAAATGCGTATTTCCAATAGCTGAAATTATTTGACTTTTTAGAATTCATTTTTATAATTCTTTGTTTGATTAATGATTGGTTGTAATTGGTGGTTATGCTAAGTGGTTGTGTATAGCTTGCTATTTTGACCAGATTCAATTGATAGCATTCTTTCTCTTCTGATTTAGATCGTACAAGTATATCGTCTGTCTGATATTCGAGATTCTTTTCTACTTCTTTTCTCAGGAGCCATATAAAAGGATTGAACCATAGCAGAATGACTGCCATCTCAGAGAGTAAGAGATCTACAGAATGACCTTGTTGGACATGAATCTTTTCATGTGCGATTATCTGATCATAAGCATCATATTCGTATTTAGAAGGATTGATGAAAATATACTAAAAAAAAGAGCCTGGTTCAGAATATAGATTGACGATAATACTGTCAGCATCTTCTATAGTATCCTTACTCCGATTTACTTTGAAAAGGGTTTGAGTAATCTGTGCAATCAGATTGACCGATAGCACCACTACACCAAATAGATATAAGATCATTATCCAAAAAGGTAAATCCATACTCAGTAGAAGCTTGTGTACTATGCTGTGCCGTTTCAGTAGCTGACTTATGAACCCCAGTTTCGCTTGCAACAGATGGCTCAATAGACTTAATAGGGATATTTGATTGACTATTACTTGTTTCAATTATGGACTTTTCAGCTTGGTTAGATGTAAAGGAGTGAAGCTCATTATTATACGATGCTTTTAGAGGTATGATGTTCTCTATAAATCCTTGAGTCCACTCCGGAAAGTGAGGGTCATCAGAAAATGGAAGATTTTGGATGATATTTTTATTTTTCGAACCTCGGTGATGCCTTAGCATCAGGGAGTTGAGAATAATGGAAATATCGCCAAAAGGGCCGTTTCCCGATATTATGACTTTCTGGAGTGGATTCATCCTTGGTTTTTCACCAATTGAGGAAGCGCTATCATGGCAGTATTCAAGCCATCACAAGACAGGAAACCAGATAGAATCGATTGATTTTGAAAAAACTTTCTCTCTCTAAAATAAGCTTGTAGAATGCCAATAGAAGTATTATTACAATAGAGGCCTTTATAAGAAGTGCAATCATGTTGAGTTATTTATTGGATTTTATAAGGCGAATCAATTCTTCACGCTCAGCGGCAGACATCTTTTCCTTCTTAGCAAAATGTGCAAGCATTTTAGGAAAAGAATTGTCGAAGAACTTAATTTTGATGTCACTAATGGCATCTTCTTTATAGGATTCAAAATTCTGTGTAGGACTATATAGATGAGTGTTACCAATTTTCTTGGAATTAAGAACTCCTTTTTTGACAAGAATTTTAACCAAGGTAGCCACTGTATTATAATGAGGTTGTGGTTCAGGAAACTGTTCTACGATATCTTTTATAACCGCTTCTTTTAGATTCCAGATTATGGTCATAATCTGGTCTTCTCTCTTCGTAAGTTCTTTCATGGGTACCTATTCTTAGGGCAAAAGTACTATATAATTAGTAGTAATACTAAATAATTAGTAGATATACTAAAAAATTAGTAATAAGGGTATTTAGGTTTTGTGGGGATAGATGGCTTAATTCAATATACGGAAGGCACTTCGATTTTGCTTAGGACTGGTAGTAAGCGAATCTAGCATATATGAAAATATAGTATGCCAATTAATGATTGATGATGCCATGCAATTTCAAAAGGTGTGTTGTAGATTGTAGGGAAAATATTGTTGAATCATCTCCGTAAACTAAGCAAATTCTATTATGTCACATGCTCTTGCTGAAAATTTCACGACCGTCGAAAATGTTAAAATTCATTACACAATTGCTGGAGAAGGAGAAGCTATATTATTCCTTCACGGTTGGCCAACCTCATCATATCTCTGGAGAAATGTAGTTCCTGAATTATCTCAAAACTATCAAGTAATTGCAATAGACCTTCCAGGATACGGTAAGTCTTCAAAGGACATAGCAGATTCTTATAGTTTTCGATATTATGAAAGGATAATAGAAGGGTTTCTTGAAAATCTGGGTATCCAGAAAATATCACTGGGAGTGCATGATGCAGGAGGGCCCATTGGATTGTATTGGGCCATTCACAATATGGAAAAGGTAGATAGGTTGATTTTATTGAACACCTTGGTATATCCTAAGTTCTCTTTTGCGGTGAAGCTATTTGTATTCGCTACAGCTATGCCAGGGTTGAAAAGATTATTGACCAGTCCTTATGGTATTAAAAGTTCAATGATATTTGGAGTATACCAAAAAGATAAGTTGTCAAAAACGGCCATCCAATATTATCAAGATATTGTAGCAGATGATAATTCAAGAAAGTTACTATCTAAAGTAATTCAAAGACTGGGTCTTAGTGGATATCATGAAATTGCTGAGAAGATATCACAGTTCAAAGTACCCGTTCTAATTATATATGGTGAGGAAGACAAAATCCTTCCTCAGGTAGCCAAGACTATGAATCGGGTGAAAGAAGATCTTCCTCAATCAGAAATTCATATACTTTCTAATTGCGGTCACTTTCTGCAAGAAGAAGAACCTGAAGAGATAGGAAGGATCATTAATGAATTCATGTCAAGAAATTAAATTACTTCAATCATTGGAAAGTAAGAAGCTCCGAATGGATACAATTAAAAGAACGAATTCTGACAATGTTGATTTTAAAACCCTTGTGGGACTCCTTAATAAGGATCTTGCAGATAGAGACGGAGCAAATCATCCGTTAGCTAAATTTAATCCCATACAGAATATTAAGGGTGTAATCGTCGTATACAGTGATGAGGTAGCATTAGGTTGTGGTGCATTTTCTCCCTTGGATAACAGTACTATGGAAGTTAAGAGAATGTACGTTTCTTCAGAAAGTAGAGGCAAGGGGATGGCTACTAAAATCCTTAATGAATTGGAACAGTGGGGCAGAGAGTTGGGATTTTCGAAGGCATTACTGTTTATGGGATCTAATCAACCTGAGGCGACGCGACTTTATACTAATTCGGGCTATGTTCAAATCCCAAGTTACGGCAACCTTTCGATGATCGAAGATTGTAATTGTTATTGCAAAGATCTACTCTAAGGAATATTAGGTCCACAACACTGTATCTTTCATCTCATGCCAATCTAAGTATTGAGTGCCAAAAGTATCATCTAAAGCGCCTCTTTTCACTTTTAAGGTCGGTGTCAAGCATCGATTTTCTTCACTCCAGCTTTCTTCTTGGATGATCACTGTAGAGATTCTTTCAAAGGGAGCTCGTTGATCATTTAACTGCCTTATACTTTCTCGTAAAGATACTTCCACATTAGAGCGATCCGCAAAAAATCCAATTTCAGACAAGTTAACCAAGGCTAGAGGTTGTGGGATTCCCAAACCTACTACGCAAACTTGTTCGATATAGTCATTTACCATCAAGATTTCTTCTAGTGGGTTCGGTGTTACATAGCTTCCTTTTGAGGTTTTAAAGGCATCTGTAACGCGCCCCTTGATGCGGAGAAAGCCATGCTCATCTATAGAACCTCTGTCACCACTATGCATCCAACCATCGATAAGCACAGCTGCGGTCTTTTCAGCATTTTTATAGTAACCCATCATAATGAAGGGAGATTTTAGTAATATTTCTTCTGTTTCAGGATGAATTTTTATTTCAGCATATGGCCGTGCTTTTCCAACGGAATCCTGCGGCGAATCAGGAGTTGGACTATTGGTGATGGATCCACAGACCTCAGTCATGCCATATGCTTCGATCAGATGTATGTCCAGTTTTTTGTAAAAGTCTTTTATAAAAGCGGGAGTAATTGCTGCCCCTGTAATTGCTACAGTCAATTCAGAAAACCCCAAACTTGCTCTCAATTGCTGTTTTATTTTTTCAGTAGTATCAGGGTTGGCCAGCATGAGATCAAGCTTCTTAGCCGGAATTTTGGCCATTACACCTAAATAGAATTTAGTCCAAATACGGGGAACGGCAAAAAAGACAGTAGGCTTTGTATCCCGTAAGTTTTGTCCAAAAGTGCCTAAGTTTTCTGCAAAGGATATGGTCCCTCCTAACGTCAATACGATTAACTGCATACCTATTCGTTCTCCCACATGATTCAAGGGTAGATATGACAAACATCTTATCTCTGGTATTTTAAAGAGTACGATCCAATTCGTCTTCTTTTCTGCTGCCATCATCATTGCAGGAGATCGGTGGGAGAGCATTACACCTTTTGGCTTTCCTGTAGTACCAGAGGTGAACTTAATAGTCCAAAGACTATCTATATCTGTTTTGTGATTTTCTAATTTGGGTTCATGAATTGCAAGAAGCTCATTCCAATCTTCACCGAGATTCACTAACGCATTATCCTCATAGTGAGGGAATCTTATAACGTTTACTTTATTAGGCACAGCTTGCTCTCTATCTCCCCAGTCATCTAATTTTCCGACGAATAGTAATTTAATATCGCTCAGTTCTATTACTTCTTTCAACTGTTTCTGAGGCAAGCTTGCGTAATAAGGAACGGATACATATCCGCCCATCATAATAGCCAAGTCGGCCAAAATCCAGTGATAGCAATTTTTAGAAAGAATACCTATGTGATCTCCAGGTTTCAATCCCTTCGCAGCCAAAGCGGTAGCCATTCTTCGTGCTTCTTGACCTGCCACGGCATAAGTCAAGGTATGCCATTGATCACCTTTGGGTTGACGCAGAAAGATCTTGTCTGGTTGTATTTCTTCCCAGTGATAAAACTTGTCTACTAGAGATAAGAGTGATTCCGAATTAGTAAACATAGTAGTAGAAATTAAATTAGAGGCTTTAATATTTTATTTCAATTTTCATCTTCTTACCCTTTTGTTACTCGATTTACGATTGCATTCATGTGATTCATGTTATTAATCCAGTCGTACTCTGTAGAGGTGGGAACATCAGAGGTCGTATATTTTACAATTACAAGTTCAGAACCTGGATCTATATAAATCCATTGACCAAATAATCCCTTGGCAAAAAATGCACTATTATCTGTATGCCACCATTGATCAGTGTAATGTGAATTCTTAAATAACCTTCCTCTTTTAGAATCGGCGAATTTTTCAATACTTCCTCCTTCTTTTATTTTTCGGATGACGGACTTTGAAGCTATTTGCTGTCCATTATAGTAGCCATCTGCTAATACCATTTGTCCAAACCTTCCTGCATCTCGCAGATTAGAATTTATTGCTGCGCTAACCAATTCATACTCTTTTGAATTGCGCATTATGTAGGCATCTTGTTCGGCTCCTATTTTGGGCCATATCTTATCGCTCATCACCTCCGATGGCTGTTTCCCAGTTACTTTAGTAATAATCAATCCTAACACTTCGGTATTCAGGCTTACATAGTGGAATAGCTCATTATGATCTCTTCCTTTTTTTATACTTTTGAAATTATCAAGCATTGTGGCATATGGAGACGGTGGGCCGGGGATGTCAGCAAATTCAGATATTTTGGCAAACTTAAAAGCATCTGATCTCGGGTCGTTATAGGCTTCGTTGTAGTCAATGCCTACCAACATATTCATCACCATCTGTACCGTCGTTCCTTCCCAAGCAGAACCTTTCAGCTCAGGTAAATAATGAAGGGTTGGTTTCTCTAAATCAATTAATCCCTCTATAGCCAATATATTTAAGGTCAGTCCGGTTAGAGACTTAGACATAGAGAACCAATTGTGTGTGCTGGTTTCCGTCATATTACCCCAATACTTTTCATACGCTATTTTACCCTTGTACAAGACTAAAAGCCATCTGTACGATTAGAATCTAAATGCTCCTCAAACCCGTACATTTTACCATCAAACTGTTCTATTATCAAATCAGAGAAGGATATAGGATTACTTTCTAACTCAAGTGGTGTTTCTCCTTTTGCAATTAGGCCAATATCAAAAAGCTTATCTACATTTTTGATTCCCCAATATTTAAATGGTGGATTTAACCAATTTGCTATTGTCGTCGTCGAGACGATGGTGTCCATCGGATGTGTTTTTACGACAATAGATGACCGAGCATCCATAGGGAATTGGGTTTGCTGTTTGCATGCTATAAAGCTTAAAAGTCCGATTAGTATTATGAAGGAATTTTTGGTTTTCATAGTCTTGTTTCTTCTGTAAGAAATTTCTAATTCGCTTCCCTAAAGAGCGATGATAGTTTGTTCTAATAAATCAAATGATTATTCTATTTGATTAAAAGCTATGATTTTGTCTCTTGTTTTCTCTTAGTGTGGAACGATAGGATAAATAGAGCTCCTATAAAAACCAATTAGATGTAATATAATATGTTAATCTACATATTTAGTATAGTTTGTCTAATTATAATTTTCTTTACTTGTTTGATTCTCATTAGATTAACACACTATTTTGCAATCATTATATTAGCAGATGCCTAAAGTCGAAAAGCCCTTATCTCCGAAACGTCGCTATGGAACGCGAGTCATGGAATTAAGTAGAAGAGACCCAGAAATCGGACAGTTGATTCCTGATAATGATGTCAGGGAAAAAGCTCTTGAGAAAAACCTTACTCTGGACCGAGTGATGGGCGTTTTCTTAGATGGATATGGAGAGCGTCCGGCCATGGGAGAGCGGAGCTACCGTGTAGAAGAAGATCCTATCTCAGGAAAGAACATCCGGAACTATCTGCCATCATATAACACAAGCACCTATAGAGAATTTCACGATCGCATTAAAGCCATCTCAATGGCTTGGCGTACCCATCCGGAATGCAGGGTAGGACCTGATGATTTCGTAATGATCATTGGTTTTGCGGATATAGACTTTTTATCGATAGATATGGCTTGTGCATATGCCAAGGCGACGACAGTACCTGTCCAAAGCAGCACATCAGGAGCGGACCTCAATGAGATGGTAGCCAATATAGAACCTGTCACTATTGCTGCTACTTTATGCGATCTATCCCTTGCAGTTCAACTTGCTACAACTCATGATTCCATCAAGAGTATTATTGTCTTTAATTATGACGACCGAATAGATACCGAAAGGGCAATGGTCAATCAAGCCAAACAAACAATTGCTGATTCGAATAAGGAGCTACACCTTTTCTCTATTTCAGATTTGATTTCTTTTGGCAGTCAGCAACCTTGGTCATTTCTTCCTCCAGATGAAAATGATTCAGATCAGAGAATTGCAATATTACACTCTTCTGGAAGTACAGGCAAACCGAAAGGGGCAGTGATCTCGCGAAAAGCTATCATTCAAAATTGGTTGGGTAAAAAAACATCTGTACCACGGGTCACCATGCATCTCGCGCCGTTGAATCATATCATGGGTCGAACTAATGCGGTGAGTATTTTGGGTTGTGGTGGTACAGGATATTTCACTTTACAACCCGATCTATCCTCGCTGCTTGAAGACATTAGGTTGGCACGACCGACCTTCATGTCATTATTCCCCCGGATATTTGAATTGGTCCATCAGCATTTTCAAAATGAAGTAACGAAGCGACTTCGTCAAGGAATCGAAAGTAAGACGGAAATAGAAGCGCAAGTCAAAGTTGAAATGCGCAATACCTATTTGGGGGATCGATTGCTGTGTATTGTTTTTGGTTCGGCACCGACTTCTCCCAAAGTCCAAGCATTCATGAAAGACTGTTTTGATGTATTGATGGTAGAAGGGTATGGGAATACAGAATCTGGCACTGGCAATCTGACATTAGAAGATAAAATCAATCGAGCGAATGTCATAGAATATAAACTAAGAGATGTTCCTGAACTGGGGTACTATACTTCCGACAAACCATTTCCCAGAGGAGAGTTATGTGTGAAGACTAAATTCGGGATCAAGGAATATTATAAACAACCAGAAGTAACGGCCAATCTTTTTGACGAAGAAGGATATTCTTGTACAGGAGATATCGTCGAAGAAAGGGCTGAAGATGTGGTTGTGGTCATAGATCGCCGCAAGGATGTCTTGAAGTTATCTCAAGGTGAATATGTGGCGGTCGGTGCATTGGGTACTTTATATGAAGCAGGGAGCGCTGTCATAATGCAAATCTATGTCTATGGCAATTCTCAACGATCTTATCTGGTGGCAGTCGTAGTACTCGAATCGAATTTACTAAAACAATCATTAGGAGATCAACCATCCGATGCTCAGATCAAAAACTTACTGCGAGATGAACTCAATAATGTAGCCCAAAAGGAAGAATTAAAACCTTTTGAAGTGCCTCGAGATTTCATACTTGAATATGAACCGTTTACACAAAATAACGGCTTACTTTCCAGTGTCCGTAAAAGACTGCGTCCCGCACTCAAGCGGAAATATGGAGCGGCACTTGAGGCCCTTTACGAGCTCAAGGACAATGCCGATGATGACAGAATCGCTGCTGTAAAAGATCCTGAATCTACCCTTTCGACGATTGAAAAATTAGTAGTGATACTCGAAGGTCAATTGGGCGTAGAGATTACGGATACTACTCAACCGAGAAACTTTAATGCTCTGGGAGGAGACTCTTTAGGAGCGTCATTATTCTCATTGACTATAGAAGAAGTATTCGATGTACTCTTGCCAGCAGATATGCTCCTTGCTCCATCAGGACATTTACAACAGTGGGCAATTTTTATAGAAAAAGCAAATGATGATTCTTCTTCTGGACAAGTCACCTTTGCTGAAATACATGGCAAGGGAGCAAAAAATGTGAGCGCTGAGGATTTGCAATTAGAACGCTTTTTAGAAAGCGAACTTTTGAATAATACATCGGAGTTGCCAAGTGCTCCGATCATTCCAAAAACCGTCTTACTGACAGGGGCGAATGGATTTCTCGGTCATATCGTTTGTTTGGAATGGATGAAAACACTTTCTCAAACAGGTGGCAAACTAATTTGTATCGTTCGGGAGAAGGATGATGCGGCGGCTTTTGGAAAATTGGCTAAAGAGTATCAGGGTTTAGACCCAAAATTCGAAAAGGCATTTACTGAATTGGCGAAGAATCATCTGGAGGTATGGGCAGGTGATATTGCACGGAAGAACCTTGGATTGAGTGATGAACGGTTCCAACAACTGACTACTCATGTAGATCGAATCTGTCATGTAGCCGCCTTGGTCAATCACCGATTGGCATATCAACACCTCTTTGGACCCAACGTAGTCGGTACATCGGAAATCATCCGCTTGGCAATATCTAAGACGCGTAAACCGATAGATTTTATCTCCACGGTAGGCGTATTTAGATTTTTGGAAAGTTCAAGAGGAATTAATGAAACGGTTCCTTATAAACAACAGATTGAATTATCTGACAATTATGCCTCGGGTTATGGTGCCAGCAAGTGGGCAGGAGAAATATTATTGCAAAAGGCCAGTGAGCGATGTGATATTCCAATCAATATTTTTAGATGCGATATGATCTTGCCGGATCAAGAATACAAAGGGCAGGCAAATGAATCTGATATGTTGACACGTATCTTATACAGCATTGTTATTACGGGGTTAGCACCACAGTCCTTTTATGGATCTCGTAAAAGTGGTCGAAGAAAAATACCTCATTATGATGGCGTGCCGGTGGATCTATTGTCTAAAGCGATCGTCGGGGCGTATAATCAAGAGCACTCAGAATGCATGACGTATCATGCGTTGAATTATCTCGATGACGCGGTATCCCTGGATCGTTTTGTAGACTGGATTGCAAGTGCTGGTTACACAATCAATCGAATCCCAGATCATGAAGAATGGTATGAGCGCATGGAGACGAAATTGAAATCCCTCCCTGAAGAGCAACGCCAGCTTTCTGCATTGAATGTTCTAATGGCTTTTCGAAAACCTATGTATGGCGGACCAAGTTGGATTGACAGTAATAATTTTAAAAAATTAGTATCCTCTTTAGACACATTAGAGAGTTTACCTCATCTATCAGAAGTTTATATTCATAAATATTTAGAAGATTTATCCCTTTTGGGAATGATACAGAAACCAATAACCATGGCAAATAATGAATCAATACAGAATGGGAATAAGGATAATTCCATACTTAAAGTAAATGGGTATGCCGCCCTAGAACCAAAGGCAAAGCTTCAACCTTATTCTTATGAGTTAGGAAAATTAGGTCCCGAACAGGTAGATGTAAAAGTTTCATATTGCGGTGTTTGCCATTCTGACCTGAGTATGATTAACAATGAATGGAGGAGCTCCCAATATCCATTAGTTCCAGGTCATGAAATCGTTGGAGAAGTGGTCGCCGCCGGATCTATGGTCAAAAACATAAAGGTTGGTGATAAGGTAGGCGTCGGTTGGTTTTCAGAATCTTGTATGAGTTGCTCCCAGTGTATGCATGGATCACAACATTTGTGTAGAGATCGTAAAACGACGATAGCGCCCTCTAATGGAGGTTTTGCCGATTATGTGCGATCGCATTGGGCTTGGGCGATACCGCTTCCAGAAGGCATCGACATGAGCAAAGCAGGGCCCTTATTGTGTGGAGGGATAACGGTTTTCAATCCTATAATAGCAGCAGGAGTCTTGCCGACGGATCGGGTAGGAGTTATCGGCATCGGTGGATTGGGACATCTGGCTTTAAAGTTTCTAAAAAGCTGGGGTTGCGAAGTTTACGCCTTTAGTTCTAATGAAAGCAAGAAAGAACAGATTATAAAGATGGGTGCTTCTAAAGTTATAAATTCCAGATCGAAAGAGGAGTTGAAATCCGTAAGAGGACAATTGGATTTTATAATCAATACCACCAACGTGACGCTGGATTGGTCGTCTTATTTAAAGGCGTTAGCGCCTAAAGGGAGATTCTTTAATGTGGGCATGGTCTTAGAACCAATGGCTATTCCTGCTGGATTGTTAATTGCCGGAGAAAAGGTAGTGAGCGGCAGTCCTGTTGGAAGTCCAGGATTAGCAAGTAAGATGTTGGACTTCTGTGTTCGACATAATATCTACCCTGAAGTAGAGGAATATCCTATGGATAAAGTGAATGAGGCAATGGCACATTTGGAAGCAGGAAAGGCGCGATTTAGAATTGTTTTGAATAATTAAATCTGTATTGATACATGATAGAGTGTCGTACTATAATCTAAGAGCTGAATTCATTACTTGCTTCTCGGTTATCGTAAGGCGCCCACGGCTATCTGGTTTCAGTTATTAGTGAAACGCTGTTTTGAGAATCGCGCCACAGCGTGAGCCGTCCAAATAGATAGTTGAAGTTGCTTATGCCGGCAGCCAGGCGAATCCCACTCCGTAGGGATGATGGGCTGATTTCAACTTGTTGAATCATTGTGTGGGATACAATGAAATACAGAAACAGTGAAACTGATGGGACAATGTTGAATACCTCGATCCTTGGATCGATAAACAGTATCCAGGGCTTGTCCTAGGGGTAATGATTTTTATTTCGCTATTACTCATCTGAGGTGACTTGCATATCTTTACTTAGCTAACCAATACATAGACAAGGGAAATGTATAGATATAATATCATTAAGTTAATCAAAAGAATGTAATGACTGGAATCGAAATAGTATCGGAAAGAATAAAACTAAGATTAATTGAGATCTCGGATCTAAATTCGATTCATGAATTACATTATTTGCCGAAACAGATGAATATAATGCCTTGGGAATTCCAGATAATATTAAAGAAACTAAATCAATAATAGAACCTTGGATTGCAGAAAATGAATTACATGAAATATTGAGTTACACTTTTGTAATTGAAAACAAATTGAACAAATAATTCATTGGTTTATTTGGACTAAAACTTGGGAGTTTGAAATATAAAAATAGGAAAATTTGGTATAA
>JBLIDB010000084.1:0-19052 GCA_047634015.1 Saprospiraceae bacterium | reverse complement strand
TATTGAAGTTCAAAACAAATTAAATAACCGACCAAGAAAGAGGTTTGGGTACAAAACACCCAATGAAGTTTTTGCGAAAATATTGGACAATCAAGTGCACGTTGCATTTATTAGTTGAATCCAGGTAATAATTGCTAACAAAAAAATATAAAAGGTTAAAATTTTATACCCCCCCCCCTATTTATATCTAAAAAAGGGTATATATCGCATATGAATTTTTTGAACAAAAAATGACACAAAAAATGGTTTTACTTCACTAGTAATGCTTGGATATCCTTCTCAATATCCTTCGGCAGAGTAGTAGGTGCATATCTCATTACAGGTTCACCATCTGGACCTATCAGAAATTTCGTAAAATTCCATTTTATAATTTTCAATAGCTTAGGACCGACCGTTTCTTTGAGATAGCGATATATCGGATGTTCATTCTTCCCATTCACTATCTGAGTTTGTAACTTCAAACAGCTGACTTTAAAGTCAGTTTATATCAATTCAGCGATCTGAACCGCCAAATTTATACTAATTTAGCGGTTAGACTCGTAATATTCATATGAAAGAGATAAAACGATCAATTCATGCACTCTTCGCCAAGAAGATGCAAGATCGTAAAATCATTATACTCACAGGTCCAAGACAAGTGGGGAAAACAAGCTTTTTAAAGACTTATTTTAAGGACCAAAGTGTCATCTGGTTTAACGCTGACGAAGCAGATATCAGACAACGGTTTGCTAATCAAAATCTTACCTTTATCAAGCAACTCATCGGAGATCACAAGATCATGGTCATTGACGAAGCCCAACGTATATCGGATATAGGCTTATTACTCAAGATCATATATGACAATCTAACTGAAGTTAAGGTCGTAGTTACAGGTTCTTCTTCATTGGAACTCGCCAACTCCATCAACGAACCGCTAACAGGAAGAAAATGGGAAATCAACATGTATCCCATTAGTACTTATGAAATGATTGAACATACAAGCCTGCTCGAAGAACAAAGACTTTTGGAGCACCGGCTTATATACGGTTCGTATCCAGATGTTATCAATAACCCTGGACAAGAAAGTGAATTATTAAAAGAACTTGCTGACAGTTATCTCTATAAAGATATATTGACTTGGGAAGACATTAAAAAGCCACAGACATTAGAAAAATTAGTGCAGGCATTGGCTTTTCAGATCGGTAGTGAATTCTCATACAATGAGTTGGGTCAGATGACTGGATTGAATCATGAAACCGTCCAGCGATACATGTATCTTCTAGAGAAGGCCTTCATCCTATTTCAACTCCCTTCTTACAGTAAGAACCTCAGAAACGAATTGAAAAAAAGTAAGAAGGTATACTTCTATGACCTTGGTATTCGCAATGCCGTAATTAAAAATTTCAACCCTATCAATCTTCGCAATGACAAAGGGGCACTGTGGGAAAACTATCTCATTATAGAAAGACTCAAACAAAAATCATACTATCGACTGCATTCCAATGACTACTTCTGGAGGACTCATGCACAACAAGAAATTGATTTTATCGAGGATTACAATGGATTACTTCATGCCTTTGAATTCAAATGGAATCCCAATAAGAAAATAAAATTTAGCAAGTCATTTTCTAATGCTTATCCAGATAGTATTCGAACTGGAGTGACAACAGATAACTACTTGCAGTTTCTAAATGGAGGAATTGAAAAGCAGGTAATGATTTATTACAAGCTATATTCGTTAACTGTTATAGTTCCAACAATTCTACAATACCCTCCTCAATATCCTTCGGCAGAGTAGTAGGTGCATATCTCTTTACAGGTTCCCCATCTGGACCTATCAGAAATTTCGTAAAATTCCATTTTATAATTTTCAATAGCTTAGGACCGACCGCGTCTTTGAGATAGCGATATATCGGATGTTCATTTTTCCCATTTACATCTATCTTGGCCATCATCTGAAATGAGACGCCATAGTTTATTTGGCAGAACTCAGATATCTCTTCTTCGTCACCAGGCTCTTGATTGCCAAATTGATCACAGGGAAAACCAAGAATTACGAGTCCTTGATCTTTATATTTTTGATATAATTCTTCTAAACCTTCATACTGTGGGGTAAGACCACATTTGCTTGCGGTATTGACAACGAGTACGACTTTTCCTTGGTAAATAGAAAAATCCAACGCACGGCCATCTATGGCATTAGCAGAAAAATCATGAAATGTCGTTGACATAAATTTTGGGTTTACTTAGTGCTGCAGTTTCTTGGAAGAATGACGAAATTTATTAATTGCGCTATAATAGGTCATTAACCTTAATAATCAAAAAGTGTTCATCTGACTAAGTCTTCTTTTCTGGAAGTCTTAGTAAAACAGTGGAAAGAATGATCAATCCACCACCAATCATTGCGGAACCCGTTAATGCTTCACCTAAAATAAAGTATCCCAATAACATGGCGGCAACAACTTCAACATAGGTAATCATAGAAGTTAGAGATGCTGGAAGCTGAAGTAAGCCATGGAAAAACATAAAGAACATAATAACCCCGATAAGTATACCATGCGTGATAGATAACTCCCAGTCAAGGATGGTAGGCATGGGAGTATTAAAGAATAGGAATGGGATAAATACCATCGCTGGTATTAAATTCTGAAAGAAGATCATCTCAGTAGGCTTATAATCACCCGTTCGGGATTTGAATATTATGATGGTAGAAGCATAACTAAAAGCACATATTACGCCTGCAGATAAACCTATAAAATCGCGATTCTCAATACTAATGGTTTGATCCGCATAGACTATTAGAATTCCAATAAATGATAATACAAGTAAACCTATTTGTCTTCTGGATATCCGCTCCTTTAGGAATATGACACTCAATATTGTTGCAAATATGGGCCATGTATAAAGTACAATTATAGCATTCGGGATAGATGTGTAAATATATGCCAAGAAGAAAGTATACATACGGAGGACATTAATTACAGAAGCCCCGAGCATCCATTTATATCCTGATTTGAAAATGGGAGCTCCTTGATAGATTAGAACGATACCCATAATTAGAAAAGGGATTCCAGTTCTCACAGCTGCCATTGAAGTAGGAGGAATCGACATATACCGGATTAAAATCCCACTAAACCCAGATAGGATTGCGGCACTAACAACAAGAAGCAACGGTTTTCGCAGATTCGACCTTTCAATATTATCAATCATCCATGGATTTTATGATTCTGGAAAGTTCGTCCATTGAGAAATCTTGTAGTTTCTTATGATTTGCCTCGCTGATTTGCCTTCCTGCTTCTTCATCTGCAAAGGCTTCTATACTTTTTTGCCTCAATATATGGAGCATAGGATATGGAGATCGATTTGTATAATTAGACGGATCATTTTCTTCTGATCCCTCATACCTGAACAATGGATGGAAGGCTACGCTTTGAAATTTGTCTATTAAGCCCATATAAGCTAGTAAATCTTCTACTACATTATTAAATTCGATGAATTTTTCAAAAGAGAGATTTACAAAGGGAAGTATTATCAGACTTGTTTCAATTTCGTCAGATGTACTTCTGTCTATTATTACGATTTCCTTTTCAATAAAAGAAAGCACTTCAATGAGATCAGTTTCAGAACAAAGTACATACCTTATTAGGGATGCTTTGAAAGGGCTTTCCGCAAAGGGACAAATATTCATACCGATGATGAATTTCTCAATCCAACTTTTGGTCCGGTTTACTTCTAACGCCTCTGTCATAATTAGAATAGCTGCCCTGGAGGTGTGGGAGAGTAATTTCGCTCGAGCTGTAAGAGCTTAATTTGATTTTCTATTCCCCAAGCGTAGCCTGTAAGTTTTCCTTGAGAACCTATTACACGATGACAAGGAATAATTATGGCGATTGGATTCTTACCGTTCGCTTGGCCCACTGCTTGATAAGCACTAGGTTGTCCCATATCTTGAGCGATATGGCCATATGTTGTTGTTGAACCATATGGTATAGCAAGTAATTTTTCCCAAACTTTTTTATCGAATTCCGAAGCACCACCTAAATCCAGCCGCAAGTCAAATTCCTTACGGCTACCTGTAAAGTAATCATCCAATTGTAAGCAGCATTTATCTACCAACGGTTGTAATGGATTCTGATGATCTTTGGCTTTACGCTCAACGAGTTTTAATCCTACCAACCCAGCATCACTAGAAGATAGTTCCAACCAACCAAGCGGAGAATAATGATAATGTACTTGCGTATTCACAACGGAAAGATAAGTAAGGTTTAGTAGTCTTTTCTTATTACTGAGCTCAAAACAAAAAAGCCTCTAAATCTATGATCTAAAGGCTTTTCCTGTAGCGAGAGGGAGACTTGAACTCCCGACCTCGGCATTATGAATGCCGCGCTCTAACCAGCTGAGCTACCTCGCCGTGCTTTGCGGCTGCAAATATATATTTCTTCCGTTCTAAGCACAACCTTTTGTGGTCGGATTTCTATTATGATCTGTTTGTATGGATTAACAGCTACTTTTTTACCTTGATTTGCATCTGGAATTCCATCATTTTCTGCAGAGTCATAGGATCGAGCGCAGATTCCAGTATCTCTTCTATCATAGGTTCGATTTTCATATCCAGTTTTTGAACAAGTTCTTTTTTGAAGTATCGCTTAGAATTTTGATTAGCCTTCACATAATAAGAGGTCCACTGTTGCATAAGTGCTTCGGCTCTCGGGAGTACTTCTTCCACTTCACAAGCTTCATTGACCAACCCTATAGATAATGCTTCATCTGCTTGCATTAATCTGGAGTGAAGGAAGCATTCCATTGATTTTGTCGATCCAATCCAGTGAGAATAAAGCCTCACCATCAGTTCGGGGATAACTAAAGATAATTTCATCTCGTGCATTCCGATTACATGCTTTTTGCCTCTACCCATTATCCGATAATCTGCAGTGCATGCTAATGTAGTGCCAGCAGCAGGTGCATAGCCGGTTATAGCTGCAATAAAAGGCTTAGAGAAGGAGGTCATTAATTGCAGTGCACGAAGATGGGCCCTCCAGAAATCTTTTATTGCATCTACTCCTGCCGCTAATTTCATAATATTCAAACCAGCACTAAAACAGTGAGGTCTACCCGTCAGAATGACTCCTTCTATTGAATCGTCAACTTCTGCTTGCTCGAAAAATGTGATTAGGTCATTGGATAATTCAATATCAATCGCATTGACCTTTCCATTATCAATCTCACAGATCACATATTTATCCTTTCGAATAATTTTTAAAGTTTCCATATTGAGTATGTTAAGTATGCTGGAACAATATACAGTACGAGAGAGAAATGAAAAGAAGATTAATTAGCAGACAGGTGAGTTAATTATTGGATATTGAAGTAAAAAAGAACCATCGGCTATCCAAAATGATAGGGCGGATTAGTCTTCAGGAGGTACAAAATTACTTTGTAATTTGTCCAAAATCCGGACAAATAAATTTATTTCTTGCTCATAGACACCATTGAATCCATCCTTGGCAATCATGTTAAATAATCTTGTAGCTTTTCGATGAACATCGTCTCCTTTTGGTGTAAGATAAATCCGTTTGGCCCGAAGATTTCCTTTTTCGTTTATTTTCTGTACGACTTCTTTCTTCTCTAACAACTTAAGTATCCGAGATATAGAGGCTGGCTCTTTACGCGTATTTTCTGCGATGTATATCTGTGACACCCCTTGTTTTTTGGATATCAAGTTGATAACCATCCATTGATCATAGCTAATATCTAACTCATTCACTTGAAATGAGCGGTTCACTAAATCTTTAAAATTCTTAATTATCTCCTGAGCAGATAACAATACTTGAGGAGCATTTCTGAGCAAAAAACTCATAGAGTTGTACAGTCATTTTAATGAAGCAAAACTCATGGGATAAGAAGAAATAATAATCTGGTTATTTACCTTGATAAAAAGAAGCCGCTAACAAGATAAATTCTGTAAATAGTTTTAAAATCCCAATAGCAATTCAATGAGATTTACGGAAGCTATCTACAAGCCCGACGAAATTACACAGAGGAAACCATATAGCAAGCGAATTTATGAATTAAGCCCAAATATTACCTCACGACAAGAACACTTTTATCTTTTATCAATGAATTCTACTCGATAATAGGATCATCCGAAAATCTACTAATGCTTAATAGCCCTAATTCTTATGAATGTAGAGAGCGATTTCCAGTAGCAGCCAACGCCGCTTCTTTAATGGCTTCACTATAAGTAGGGTGGGGATGACATATACGGGCCATATCTTCTGCAGAAGCACGAAATTCCATTAAGGCTACGGCTTCCATTATCAAGTCCGCAGCTCTTGCTCCGATCATATGAACACCTAATAACTCATCTGTTTCAGCGTCTGAGATCACTTTGACCATTCCTTCAGTATCCATAGAGGCACGAGCACGACCGAGGGCTTTCATTGGGAATTTACCAACTTTATAAGCCTTCCCCTTTTCTTTTAGTTCTTCTTCGGTATATCCAACCGCTGAGACTTCTGGCCATGTGTATACAACACCAGGTATGAGATGATAATTTATATGTGGTTTCTGATTTGCTAAATGCTCCGCCACCATTACTCCCTCTTCTTCGGCTTTGTGAGCAAGCATTGCTCCTTTAACAACATCTCCAATCGCATAGATATTCGATGCACTTGTTTTGAGGTGCTCGTCAACTTCTATTCTTCCACGATCATCTTTGGTGATACCCGCATTTTCTAATGTTAAGCTATCGGTATAGGCCTGCCTTCCGATAGCTATCAAACAATAATCTGCTGCTATTGTCTGTATATCCTCCGTATCGCGCTTTTTGAATTCAATTTTTGTACTATTCTTAAGGCCTTTTACACCCGTGACCATATGGTTCAGATGAAATTTCATCCCAAGTTTCTTAAGAGATCGCATAAGTTCTTTGGCAAGGTCTTTATCCATACCTGGGATAATACGATCTTGATATTCTATAACTGTAATTTGCGTACCCAATCGAGCATATACGGATCCTAATTCAAGACCTATAACTCCGCCACCGATTATTGCCATACTCTTAGGAAGTTTAGTAATCTCAAGGGCTTCAGTGGATGTAATTACTCGGTTACTATCATAAGACATAGAAGCTGGAGTGATCGGAACGGAACCAGTAGCTAAGACAATATTGGTCGCCGTAACTTCACTAATGGTTCCTTCATTGTCAATAGATATCGTATTAGAGTCTTTAAGAGACCCATGACCTCTTAAAATATCAATATTGTTCTTCTTCATTAAGAACTCAACACCCTTGACAGTCTGATCTACCACTCCTTGTTTACGAGTAATCATTTGCTCCAGATTCACTTTTAAGTTAGAAATAGAGATACCATGTTCAGCAAATTTTTTTTGTGCAGCATGGAAATGCTCTGAACTATCAAGGAGTGCTTTAGAAGGAATACATCCTACATTCAGACAAGTTCCTCCGAGACTCTTATCTTTTTCTATAATGGCAGTCTTCATGCCGAGTTGAGCGCATCTGATGGCACACACATATCCTCCAGGACCTGAGCCGATGATTGCTACGTCGTAATTCATTTTGATATCTTTTCTTGATGTGACCACAAAGATAATTGGCTCCTATTAAACTTACTTTAATTTACTTAAGTTTCAATATTAAGTTTAATTCTTTGGTCCTTCCTTTGGCGGGCGATTTTCAGGCGGTTTTCTTTTAGATCTATTTGGCCTTTTTCTATTAGAAGGTCTTGAACCTTTGGGCTTATCTCCTTGAGGTGCTTTTTTATTGTCTCTTTTCTCCTCTGGTTTACGCTCTTTATCATTGGATGGTCTGGACCTTTCGCCACCCGGATTCCTTGGTTTTCTCCGATCTCCTCGACCACCTTTTGATCTATTATTACGACTTTTTCCTTTTCTTCTCGAAGGAAGTGCAGGCAATTCAATTTGGCCAGTTACATCTTCATATTCAAACTCTTCTTCCTTATCACTCCCAACATTTCCTAAGTCTTTAGCACCAATTTCTTCCGGATATTCTTTGTTCTTGTTGAGTTCAAGGACTTCTTTCACTCTATCTTTGTCCAGCACTACAATAGGGCCCCTTCCTCTTTCTAAGACTTGAATGTAAAACATCAACCCTTTAAAAATATCAGTTTTTATAAGCTCATATTTATGGTAAGCAGTTCTTAATACATCGGCACGTTTGGGAAATTCTGACAAAGCATCAATATAATTATCCAATTCATAGTTTAGGCAACATTTTAATCTGCCGCATTGTCCTGATAATTTTGTTTGATTGATCGCAAGGTTTTGGTACCGCGCAGCACTCGTATTTACAGACTTAAAATCAGATAACCAAGTAGAACAACACAACTCTCTTCCACAAGGGCCTAAACCACCGATTCTTGCTGACTCTTGTCTAGAGCCTATCTGTCTCATCTCGATTTTCACCTTGAATTCCTTGGCATATGATCTTACCAATTCTCGAAAATCTATTCGGCCGTCAGCTGTATAATAGAATGTAGCTTTTCGGTTATCTCCCTGATACTCGATATCTCCGATCTTCATATTGAGATCCATAGTTCGAGCAATCACTCGAGCCCGCACCATAGTTTCTTTTTCTTTACTACGAGCTTCTTCCAGACGTTCTATATCTCGTTCATGGGCTATGCGAATTATATTGCCCAGTACTCTGTCTTCGGTGACTTTTTTCTTCCTCATCTGAAGGCGAACCAACTCACCTGATAGTGATATACGACCGACATCATATCCGTTTTTAGCTTCTACTACTACTAAATCGCCAGTAATTGTGGGAGCATGTGGATTAGATCTGAAGAATTCCTTGCGTGCTCCTTTTTTGAAACTCACCTCCACCATTTGGTATTCTGTCGGATCATGAAGGTCTAGATTGGATAACCAATCATAGGTATTCATCTTATTACATCCACCGGTAGAACAATGTCCTTTACTTCCACACCCTTTTGGCGTTCCATCGCCCGCTATCGAACATCCTGCACATCCCATAAAATCAAAGTTACTTAGAACTGGCTCAAAAAACGGATTCTATCTAAAAAACCCTAATGCCAAATTCATTATTACTGAAGTAATATAAGAATAGCGGGCTAAATAGAGAGTGAAGAGCTTATGTTTATTAAAGAAGCTTATTTTGAGTCCTGCATGCCGAACAGGCAGGTTCAATATTCGTACTGCGATAGTCATTGTATTCTTAAATCACTTCTAAAACGCAGATTAAGCAATTCTCTTGTTGAGAATCCCATCTATCGACAAACAGGTATTAAACATGACCATCCGTGAAAGAAGATTTCGACTAATTCCATCAATCATGGTAGATATCTGATGATGAATAGCTTCTATTTCTCGAGATTTTATCTTCATAATGGCTGGAATATTTTTTAAGCTTGTTATGTCTTGAGCCCTCAATCGACAGTGATCTTCCCCCAAAACATTGAGATGAAGGATTTCTCTTAGCAAACGCAAAGTGTAAAATGCTATGGTCCGCTGTTCTTCAAGATTATATCGTGAGAATTGTTCTGACCAGCTGCGCATAGCATTATAATCATGCTGGATACAGGATGACATCCAGGTAGTACTCAATTCCATTAAATCTTCAGATCCCGATTGCAAGAAATCAAGGGCCTTACTCATATTTCCTTCAGCCAAAAATGAAATCTGATGTGCCTGATCTTGATCAAGAGAATAATGTTGAATTAATGCAGCCTCCATTTCCTCGTCTTGAATACGATTGATGTCAATTACCCTGCATCTCGATACTACGGTACGCAGTAACTGATCCCTATGATCGCAAAGGAGAATTATAAAGGTGTCTGGAGGAGGTTCCTCGATTAGTTTTAGCAGTTTGTTGGCATTATTGCCGAGATATTGCGCCATCCAAATGATTTGCACTTTGCGATCTCCAGAAAACGCCTTTAGCGCTAATTGCTTGGAAATCGCATTGCATTCGGTAACATTGATATCTGGATTTGCTTTTTTAGAACTAATAGTACGCACCCACTCAGAGATACTTATGTATGGATTGGAAGCAAGTGCTGTTCTCCATTCGGCGATATAATCTTTAGAAGTAATGTTCTTCCTAACTGCTCCTTCCTTCCCTACTACTGGAAAAGCCATGTGCAAATCTGGGTGTGTCAACTGGTCTATGTGCATGCAGGACTTACACTTACCACAAGCCATATTGTCATCAGGAGATTGACATAATAGTGTTTGAGCTAAGGTTAAGGCGATCGGTAACCCTCCATATCCACATTCACCACTCAAGATAAGAGCGTGCGAAAGACTATCTGCTTCCATGGCTTGAGAAAGATGTTTAATAACGCTTGACTGACCAATAATTTTATTCTTCCACACGATTACTATTTTTGCGCTGTAAACATATCAAGATTATTACCGTTTGATTTATATAGTGACCGGATTTAAAAATGATAAACTGTTTCCAAAGTAAAGATCACTAATCCAGATGGTCCCTTATATTGAATTATTTGATGCAAATAGATTAACTACTAATGAGAATTGCCATATTTAGAAAAGCACATTTTAACGCCGCACATAGATTACATAATCCGGCTTGGTCAGATAGTAAGAACAAAGAAATCTTTGGTCTTTGTAATAATGCCAACTACCACGGGCATAACTATGAGATGGAAATAAAAGTTACGGGAGAAGTGGATCCTGAGACGGGTTATCTGATTGATTTAAAATATCTTAAGGACGTAATCAAAGAGGAAATAGAAGATAGATTTGACCATATGAACCTCAATCTGGATGTTGCAGAATTTAAGGAATTGATGCCTTCTACTGAAAATATCTGCTTCGTTATCTGGAAGTTATTAACTACTAAGCTCCATTCGAATCTTGATGTTGTCGTGAAACTTTGGGAGACGCCAAGGAATGCGGCCCAATATCCTGCTGAAGGATAGGGGTATTAGGATTTACTAAGCTTAAGTGCTTTAATCATCTTATCCTCTGTATCGAATACGCGGATGATATATATCCCTCTTTTGAGGCTTTCGATACCATAGGTGAGATTTCGATTGGCATCCAATCTAAGGATCTCCTTACCGACGATATTACTTATCGAAATATTCTTAATCTTCTTATCTCCGGGAGCAATAGAAAAATAATCTACAGCTGGATTGGGATAAAGTGAAATTTTTGATGTCTTTACGGCGTTTGATTCTTGGTCAATAGACTGAGCATAAGTATCGGAATTTAATCCGATACAGAAAATTATCATCAATATTGATAAGTAAAAATGCTTCATTACCTCTAATATAGACCTTTGATTATTTACTGTTCACTAACGAAGTGTTAAAAAACACCTTTTGGGTATTTATCCGACACAAATATACGATTTCTACCAACTTAAACATTAAGAATTTGTCTAATATGTAGCTTGGTGATATTTCTTCACCATCAAGTTTTAACCTTTTTATAAAATGGCTTATTAGATCTATTGAAATTGTCCCAAGTAAGACTTGTTACGAGTCTTACCTCCTATTATTCCAATCTTTCTTGATGACCTTCTGTATATTTAATTTTATTAAGATTAATTTATGCATGTTGCTATAATAGGAAACGGTATCAGTGGTATAACTGCTGCTCGGTGGATTAGAAAGTTAAGTGATCATAAGATCACAGTGATTTCTTCAGAATCAGAACATTTCTATAGCCGAACGGCCCTCATGTATATATACATGGGTCATATGAGGTTTCATGATACGAAGCCCTATGAAGATTGGTTCTGGGAGAAAAATAAAATTGATCTTATTCATGACCATGTAGAGAGTATAAATTTTCAAGAAAATACACTTCAGCTCACATCTGAAAATGCTGTCGAGTACGATCATTTGATTCTCGCATTGGGCTCATCTTCGAATAAGTTTGGATGGCCAGGACAAGACCTCAATAGAGTAGGAGGCTTATACAACCTTCAGGACCTTGAGGACATCGAAGGTCATAGTACTGACCTCAATAGAGCGGTCATAGCGGGAGGTGGTCTCATAGGAATCGAACTTGCGGAAATGTATCGGTCGAGAAGTATTCCTGTCACCATGCTTGTACGGGAAGGTAGTTTCTGGAATAACGTATTGCCTTCAGAAGAGTCAGCAATGATCAATCGAGAGATCTTAAAACACCATATAGATCTAAAGCTCAATAGTAATCTTCAAGAAATTGTTGACGATGGAAAAGGAAATGCATGTGCGGTTATTGTAAAAGAGAGCGGAGAAAGAATTGAGTGCGGGTATGTTGGATTGACTGCCGGAGTAAGTCCTAATATTAGATGGCTTAAGGAATCATCATTGGCTACAAACCGAGGGATATTAGTAGATAAAGAATTGCGGACTAATATTCCTAATGTCTGGGCAATAGGAGATTGCGCCGAGCTTCAAGAACCAAGGACCGGACGAAGAGGAGTAGAGGCAATCTGGTATACAGGGAGGATGATGGGTGAAACCTGTGCTTATAATATTTGCGGCAATAAGGTGGACTATGACCCAGGAATTTGGTTTAATTCTGCAAAGTTTTTGGATATTGAATATCAGGTTTATGGGCAAGTATCAGCTGTTACGCCTGAAGGTTCAGAAGCCCTATATTGGGAACATCCCGATGGGAATAAAAGTGTAAGGATTATTTATAATAAAGTTTCTCAAATAGTAGAGGGCTTTAATCTCATGGGTATTCGTTTCAGACATGAAGTATGCGAGAAGTGGCTCCGAGAAGAAACGAATATCGTCGAGGTATTATCCAATTTGAAATTGGCACTCTTCGATCCAGAATTTTATCGGAATGATATCGATGAAGTAGTCAAACTTTATGAAACGAAAACGGGTGATTCTATAAAGTCAAAAGGTGTCTTTAATCTTAATAAGGTTATGGCCTTTTTAAAATCATAATAATATTCTAATTTGAAATTAAGACCTATGTCGCAAGTATATAAATCAATGTCTATTGCTCAGCCTCATCCACCATTTGTAGATGGGTTTCAGAAATTAATGTCCGGACTGAGTCTTATAGGATTATTCTTGTTGTTTACTGCAGATTATATCTTCTCAGACCATCATGCATTGATTCTTGCCGGTTCTCTTACTATGATTTCAGGAGGGATTATTGGATTTTCTTGGCGTGCATATCTTACGAAGTCTGCGGGTATTAAAAACGACGGTGTTTGGTTTAGTGGGATTGCCTCCAGAGGACTGATGGGCTGGATAGCAGGTTTGTTCTTAACAGGATTTTATGTTGTCCTCTATTGGTTTCCAGAGGCGTTGGGATTGGGTATGGGTGGTGCTGCCAATAAAGGTATTGTCGCACTCTTTGATCCACTTGCGATGCTATTCAAAGGGACTCCAGCAAGTCAGTGGTTCGTATATGGCACACTTTATACTGTGGCGATTCTATCTTTTGGAACTAAGTTCTTATGGAAATATCGACATAATCGTTATCAAGTACTAAGGACGCTCAGCGTTATGTTTTTTCAATTATTTTTTGCCTTTCTCATTCCTGAAATCCTCGAAGGGCTCAATTCTGACTATGGTCAAAATTGGTTTGATAAGGATATGAAAAACATGTGGCCATTGGATTACGATTTATTTGATCAATGGCACATAGATAACATGAGTTCCACTGGTGTTATGGGGTGGAGTTTTCTTGTGATAAGTCTTCTGATGATATTTGTCGTTTCACCATTCCTAACTTATAAATATGGCAAGAGATGGTATTGTAGTTGGGTATGTGGATGTGGTGGGTTGGCAGAGACTGCAGGGGATCCATTTCGTCATTTATCCGATAAATCGCTTAAGTCTTGGAAAGTGGAGAGATGGCTAATTCATAGCGTGTTAGTTTTTTCTATTATTATGACGATTGCCGTAGTCTATGGATATCTTGGTGATGGCAGTCAATACTATATTACGAGAACTACATTTACAATTATAGTGGTAACACTTTTATTGATTATTGGGTTCATTGCCTATTACTTTATGTATAAACAAGGTCAGCGGCAAGATCTTAAAAAAGTGATTGGAGGTATTTTGGGTGTTATAGGAATAGTATTACTAATCAATTATTTGACAGGAAGCGGGAATGCATTCTTCATTGACAACTATTCATTTAAAAAATGGTACGGACTTTTAATTGGTGCCGTGTTCTCAGGAGTCGTAGGTGTTGGATTTTATCCATTGATGGGAAGTCGTGTATGGTGTCGGTTTGGTTGTCCAATGGCGGCGATATTAGGACTACAACAAAAATTCTTTTCAAGATTTCGGATTACTACTAACGGCAGTCAATGTATCTCTTGTGGAAACTGTTCTACTTATTGTGAGATGGGCATCGATGTTCGATCATATGCACAAAAAGGACAAGATATTGTAAGAGCTTCATGCGTAGGCTGTGGTATCTGTGCTGCGGTTTGTCCGCGTGGAGTATTAAAGCTTGAGAATGGTTCTGATGATATTTATGAGAAAGGATTGGATATCCGTAATAATCATGTCTCTTTAAAATAAGCTATATCCACGGTTGAAATACCTTCATAAATCATGAATTCATGATCTATAAAGCAGATTTATACTATTTCAGCAGATTTTTACGATTTTATTGTATAGTTTTTTATAAATCATATGTGTTTTATTCCCATACATTATAATATTTTTATCTTCGGCGAACCTAAGTACATCTAGTGGCGAAGAAAAAGTTTCATGGTAATGGTAAACTCTTGTTATTTGGAGAGTACGCTGTCTTAGATGGAGCTAAAAGTCTATCCATTCCTACTTCTCGTGGTCAGTCTATGGAAATCAAACCTCATCGTGGCTCCGACCTAGTATGGGAGTGTTATGACGAAAATGGAGAATTGTGGTTTGAGGCTCAAATATCACTATATGATTTCTCAGCGATACGTACTTCAGATGACACCATAGCAAAGCATATCCAAAAGATATTAAAAGGAACCGTTAGATACAATACCGAATTTCTTAATAATTGGAATGGATACAAAGTTATCAATCGACTTGAATTTCCCAAAAACTGGGGATTAGGAAGTAGTTCTACATTAATACATAATTTGGCTTCCTGGGCAGAGATCAATCCACTTCATTTACATTTTTTCACTTCTAATGGAAGTGGATATGATGTTGCTTGTGCAGATGCTGAAAACCCATTGGTATATCAGATAGATGGTGATGAGATAAATTATACAGAGGTAGATTTTAATCCTAAAGGTTTGGATCAGGTATATTTTGTCTACTTAGGTCACAAGCAAAACTCTGAAGAAGGTATTATCCAATACGCTAAGAAAGTAAAAAAACGTAAAACCGTCGCCAAAAACATTTCAGCTCTTACAGAAGAAGCGCTTAAATGTTCTTCAATAACATCTCTAAGAAAGATAATGGAAGAGCATGAAAGAATTATCTCCGCAGAACTTAAGGTTCCGCCTGTAAAGGAAGAGCGATTCAAAGATTTTAACGGAAGTATCAAGTCGTTAGGAGCTTGGGGAGGAGATTTTGTAATGGCAGTTAGTGACATGTCTCCGACAGAAGTAACAGCTTATTTCAAGAGCGCCGGTCATGATGTCGTTATCCCTTATGAAGAAATGATATATTCTATTCCTAGTGATGCTTTAGTCTCTTCGTAGGTTTAGAGTCTATAGATCACATCCAACCTTTCTGTGTTTTCTCTACCCTGTAGATCAATAGATCTAATAGTTTTAGTGCCTTATCGTAAGCCATAAATGGGATTATTACTTTTCCTGCAGCCGTATCTATTTTAAGACTTGCCAAGTTTCTTCTCCACTCATATGGAGTTTGTTCTATTGTTAAATTTTGAATCTTATAGGCCGGTAATAACGTATGCTTTATACCTAAAATTCCACCTCCAATATAGAGTTCATTATTGTTATAGCCATATAGCGTCTTTATATACTTCAACCATTTAAAATAGATGGCTATAACAGCCAATAATACAAGCATAGGGATAGCAAACCATTCTGCTAAATAAGCTGCTACCAAAATTAGTATTCCAAAAAATATACTACGATATTTTAATCCCCTCCAAAAAAAATGCTTTGAAATACCTTCCGTTTCAAAGGTACTCTCCATTTTCTTGCCCAACCACTGTTGCTTCACATAATCAACCTGTGTTTCTTCACAACCGGGTATTTGAAAATGTAACGACTGTTTCGACCTTCCACCGCTACTTGCCTGTCTAAAAAGGATATTATAGAATCCAATCCAACGTTCCAGTGGATTCTGTCCCCAATGAAGCATCTGAATCTTACTATCCAATGCTGCTACTTCTCTTCTTGTAAACAACCCTTGAACTATTTGAAACTTGTTTCCATGTCTCCAGAAATGAAGTTTGTAATACCTTAGAATTACAATAATTATAGAAAATAAAACAGAGAGCGTTAAAATCAATAGACCAAGGAGTAACTTCTGACCAATTGAAATTTCCAAATGTAGATTGGTAATGTATTGTAAAACGTCTTTGAATTCTACGTCAAAAGTAAATCCGTAAATAAAAACTGAAAACAGAAAACCAATAGTAATACCTACTAACTTGAAATGATTCTGTGTTAATCCAATTTTCACCAATTGTTTGAATGAAAGTTCAAGAATTGTGCTCTTTTCTGTATCAATATTTTCATCAATTATAAGCTCTATGTTTTGAGATAAAGATATTGCAGCTTCTCTTTTTTCTAATAGCAAACTGCGTAAAGCTTCTGCCTTCTCTAATGTTAGGGCGTCCAGTCGGGTCTCAAGACTATCAGATCCAGCGGTTTCAATTTCTAATTCAGTTACCTGAAAGAGTCTGTGTAATATGGTCTGTTTAAAATTTATAGATTGAATCCGTTCATAAGGAATATTTAATTTCACCTTTTTAAAGAGACCAGATCTAATTACAAGCTCATCCTCTGAGACATAAAAATAATATCTAAAGTACGCAACTACCGAGGTGATCATACCAAATAAACCCAATCCGGAAAAGAGCATTTCATATCTATCAAAGGAGCTGCTTTTTCCCAAGAAGAAAGCAATTAGAATTGGCCATAATTGAGAAAGTAGTTTTCGAAGAAAACGAATAATAATAAATACAATCGCCCATTGAGACTGTCGACTTGGAGTATCAAATAAATTACTCTTCTTCATCCGACGCTGTTCGGTTGAGAATGAAATATTTAATGCGTTCTGCTTCTGATGGTTGCAATCCAGGAATTGCTAAATCACTGCTTGACCCTCCCGCCGTATAAATTTTCAAGCTACTTAGATTGAATAACCGATCTAATGGACCTTGAGAAACTTCGGCATGTTGAACGCGGTTAAAAGGAATAACAACATTAGATCGCCAAAGAACACCGCTACTATAAATTATATCTCGCTCTCTTAAAGCATATTTCTTGTACTTAAAACCAAGATATGTCATAGCGAAACTAAATATGGCAAGGAGCCCAACAATTGTAGACAGTATATATTTAACCCATTGAGGCGCATCTTCTTCGTGTATAAAGCTAGTTCCGAAGGCTACAATCAATAGAATCAGCCATAGTATCCCTTGACTAATTATCTCGGCATTGAGATGTTCTTTCTCTAAGCTTTGATATTGTATATCACGTATGCTTGGGAGCTCATATGGGTAGACCTGATTGTTTAAAAACATATTATAAAAACAGTATTTTATACAGACTCAAAGATCAATAAAAACTATTAAGGTAATGGAACGCTCAGCTACCTTTGTGCAATATGTTTAAATTGAATAATCTTTTTTCTTTTTCTACTGATTTCAACGAATGTCTTAGGGCAGGAAATCTTATTTTATCAGACTTCGTTGGATGAAATTTTACATAATGCCTCTCAGACTTATAAGCCTGTATTTGTAGATGTATACACAGATTGGTGTGGGCCATGCAAACGAATCGATAGGTCAACCTTTGTAGATAGCGCAGTGGGGACCTATTTTAATGATGCATTTATCTCTCTTAAGGCTAATGCAGAGGACAAAAACTACGGTACGCTGATCGCAAATCAATATGAGGTCAGTGGTTATCCCACATTACTATTCCTTAGTAGTAATGGAGAACTAATAATGATGCTTGTTGGGATGCAGACTAAATATGAGCTTTTAGAACGTGCGGCAGAAGCCATAGAGCTCTATAAAAGTTTGGATTACTTAAAGTCTGTAAAAGCGAATATCTATAGTAACTATTCCAAAGAAGATTTACAGGGTATCCTAAGTCTTAGTAATCATCATCCATTTGAAGGAAAAGAACAATTATCGATGAGATATCTCGATATGATTAAGGCTATTTCGGAGGAGGACCTGAGATTAGTATTGGGGGAGATGACCCTCATTGATTTTTTTATTTGAAACGACTCACTCCAATGACTAAATATATGGGGATATGTCCGTACGCCGAAATGCAAAAGAGTGGATTAAGTGGAGAACAGACACTGAGATATCCATAGACAAAAGAATAAAAGAAGCTACTCTGGATAGAAATTTTGCACAATTCGAGGCTACTCTGGATATCTTAAAGTCAAGTCAGGCGAAGAGTGCGAAGCAGATCGATCAGTTGTATTACAAATACTACCGTCGAAATGATTTGGATCAGTATAAGGCGTTTGCTAGTTATTTAGTAACCGAATATATCGTTCCTTCCAGACCGGAAGTTGTAGCAACCGCAGATCAAGAAAAGTACGAGCTCAGTATCCGTAGGAGCATCTACATGTATAGATTTGGAGGATTAAAATTATTGGGCAAGAGCGTATGAATGTCTGTTATTTTGGTATCATTGACATTTTCAAGAACATAAGTGAGCCATTCTCTTGGATTAACATCATTGAGTTTGCAAGAGGCGAAGAATGAGTACATCATAGCGATTCGCTGTGCTGCATGATGTGAACCTGCGAAGAGATAATTTTTCCTACCAAGTGCCAGAGGACGAATTTTGTTCTCTACAGGATTATTGTCCAATTCTAATCTTCCATCCTCCAATACTCTTTTCAACTTAGGCCATTGATTTTGAGTGTATGACATGGCTTTACCGATGGGGCTTTTAG
>JBLIDB010000083.1:0-19066 GCA_047634015.1 Saprospiraceae bacterium | reverse complement strand
ATATCACATGTATATAGGATTCTAAGGGCTGTTACGAAATAAAATAACCAGTAGGAAAGTATAGGTTATTTCGTAACAAATCCTATGGCCAAAACTAAGAAACATTAATGGCCTTTAGGTCAGATGGGAAAAAGGAATAAAAAACAATATGGCTACTGCGTAGATGTGTTAAAAAAGAGGGATATGGTCAAAATAACGGCTGTAATGTCTGTAAGATAGATAGTGAATCGTATACCGGCAGCTGTGTGTAATATGTCTGGTAAAACAGTTGAATCAGATCCTGATCTATCCTTTGTTACTATTGAGGAAGTGAGTGGGCTATTCAAACCTATAATGTTATGGAGTGCTTTTGGTGTTTTTCAAGGGATTGAGATTGAAGACAGTGGGACTTAAACTGGTTAGAGAAACTTTCTTATATAGATATAGGAAATTGATATCATGATTCAGGTCTCAACTGATTTGTCTCAGCTCTTAGATGGCCTTCATACTGAAGCGATATCTTAGTATTGATACTTTGCCTAAATAGGATCATAAACCAATTGCTTATAGAATTAGTAATAATGTACTATTGGAAATAACACCTTTTTCAAAAGTGTAAATATCTGAATTTATAATTTGCTATTGATACAACTATTCTTTCTAATCGTACATCTAACGTATTATATCGCCAGAAGACCTGTATTTCTTATTTGGTTAGGTGTATATCTAAGATTAGAAAGTAGATCATATGAAACTTTCAAGAATTAGCTCAACAGTAAGTGCCGGATCCATGGCAGATATTGCATTTCTATTATTAAGTTTCTTCTTTGTAACCACGACCATAGCATCTGACAAGGGTATCACGGTTCTATTGCCTCCCATCGATAATACACCACCAATACCATTGTCAGAAGATAGGGTTTTGACCTTATTGGTCAATGGGAATGATGATGTATTATTTGAAGGGGAGTACTTACAACTTGATGAAATAGCGAAACAAGTTATTTCCTTCTTGGAGGATCGATTTATGCGTGATATACAACCTGTGGTATCTTTGCAAGTAGATCGCAAATCGTCCTATGAGGTCTATATTGCTTCATATGATGCGATAAAGTCGGCATATGCCTTGTTAAGACAGACAGCGTCTCAATCTTCCTATCAGAAGGATTACAAATTGCTTACCTCAGCTAAACAAAGACTCATTAATAAGTTGGTGCCTATGATTATCTCAGAGGCAGATCCTGTAGCTTACTTTGAGTGATTGCTGAATCTTACCGTATACTCACATTCACTCCCAGGCTTACAATATTCGCTGTAAGATCTGTGCTTCTCATATAGTGACTATACTTCAGATCGATGCTATTTATTATAATAGAAGTACGCTTAATAAATGGCACTTTCATTTTTGCAATTCCAGCAGCAGGTGATATACTAAGACCTACTCCAATCGCATGGCTATTTAATCTCGAAAGATCGTAATCTGAAGAATAGAAACTTTGATCCAATGTATGTTCTTTATAGGCTCTGAAGTGTTCTGATGCTGTCTGTGTGTGATAGCGATAAGAAGGGTAGACCGATATAAACCGATTGATCTTAATCGGTAGCTCTACACTCACCGTATGACTTTTAACGCCCCAGTCGTCCCAATAATACCTGTAGTACATTCTCGATATTAGCCAATCCGTGAGGTGCGCATTAGCTCGTACTCCTATAGGGATTTTCATTCTACTTTCCGGAAGTTGTTCCACTTTCGCTTGGTCTTGCTCTTGGAAGTAAACTCTATGAAATGGAGTGGATAATAGCCCCTTCATATATGTAGCTTCTAATTGAATACCAATTTGTAATTTCTTTGTCACCACCTGAGATAGAGAAATCATACCATTGTAGGACTGTCTCTTGTCAGTAGGAACAAGGCTTCCTTGTCCTCGAAGTTCTCTAGGATATATGATCTCCCATTGATCTAAAAAAGCTTGTGCTCCTATTCCTATGGCCGTATTCTGATCTTTTGAAAGCCAGTCATAAGTAAGGCCTCCATTAATCGAGGTATAGTCATATTCGCCACTACCTCCTATTCTAAATCCGAATGTATGTTGTGGACTACTCTTATATGACATTCCAATATTGCCATGAACTCGCATGTCTGATGCAGAGTCTGAAGAACGGATATTATCAATATTATCTGTAGATGCTGAGGAGTAATAGTCATAGCCAGCGTCCATATTGAAACTCAGTTTTGGACTTGTAGGAATCGAGAGTGTTATCTTCTGTGTAAAGTCTGTAAGTTGTTCTGTTCCAATTCCTCCTGTCACAGCGCCATGAGTTCCATCTTGGGCATAATAACTATTCAGAAAATTAATATCTATTACCTTCCAGTCTGGCTTCTCATAAGTTCCAAATTGAATTTCTGTCTGATCTTGCGACTCAGATTCAGGATTATTTGAGCCAAGTGTCTTTTCAACTTGCGCTTTGACTTCCTGACACAAGATAAAAATAAAAAATACGATAGAATATATTGTTAATTGCATCCGCAACCTCCTCCTACTTTACCTCCATTAGCTCCAGAGGCACCTTCACGGTATGTGTGAAAATTGGTTTCAAAAAAATCAAGCTTCCTTTGTTCTAAGGCCATCTCTGTATCATTAAGATACATTTTCTGATATCCTTTTACTGAGGCGCAAGAAGAGGCGCCTATCACTACAATCCCTAGAACTGTAGCGGCTCTAATTATTTTAATACGGCTGTTCATATTTTTAATTAAATGATGATTGAAGATTATTTGAATAGTGCTTTTGATTGTCTTGATCTATGACCATACATTCTATTCCGTTGAGTTGATTTACCAATTCGATACCATCGATAACGCCTAAGACGCTTATGGCTGTTGCTAAAGCATCGGCCAATTCAGGATTTGCGCTGATAACCGTGGCGTTTCTAACTCCCCGAACGGGTAATGCTGTTCTGGGGTCTACAATGTGAGAATACCGCTCCCCATCTATCAATGTATAATTCTCAGAATCTCCAGAGGATACTATGGATCCATGGGGAATAGAGATTTCGAGAATTGAAAGTTCATTATCGCATGGATCTGGAATATTGATTTGCCAATCATTTCGATTAGGAGGCGTCCCCCAACACATCAGATCTCCAGAGGCATTGATTAATCCTGATTCAATACCCATAGCGTACAATACTTCCTTTGCTCTTTGTGCAGCATACCCTTTTCCGATGCCCCCAAATCCGATCTTCATTCCTTTCTTTTTGAGAAAAACGCTTTGTTTTTTTTTATCAAGAACTATGTGCTTATAATTTATCAGAGCGCGTAACTCTTCTATTTTTTCGCTAGGAAGAAACTGATTTTTAGCTCCATTGAAATTCCAATAGTATCTTGATAAAGTTCCACTGATATCAAATGCACCACTCGTTAGCTCGGACACTTTTAGAGATCTGAATATTAGATTAAATAATTCTGAACTCACTTTGACCGGCGCAACGCCTGCATTAATATTAATCTTAGTTGTTTCAGAATCCTCGGTCCAAGAAGAGATCAATTTTTCGATTCGTTGAATCTCTGATACTCCCGATCTTATACCATTCCATGCCACATCAGGATCATGATGGATTGCTGTTATTACAAAGTGACATCCCATCAATTTTATTGAGTGATGATGCGCCTTGCTTTGAGGTGTTGATATCTTTGGACATTCTATGGTTAGCGTCATCATATTTGGATGATTTTTTGAACGTGTTGAACAAATTCTTTTGGATCCATTCCCTTAGAGTATTGTACCTCGCCAAGCGTATTCAGCTCCTGATCCAGAAAGATCACCTTGGGAAATGATCCTGCTTGATTATATTTTTCTGCAAGGGTTTCATTGTGAGCAAGTTGTTCTTTTGTAAGTGTATTTTTCTTGCTATAGGGGAAGTCCAACTCAAGATGTACTAAATGCTCTTTTCTGAAAGATTGAAATTCTTTCTTTTCGAGAACTTCCTTTTTTAACTGGATGCAAGGCTTGCACCAATCTGATCCTGAGAAGACCATCATGATACTTTGGTCGTTCTCAATTGCTATTTGTTGGGCATCATTAATATGGTAGATTATTTCTTGAGCTGTGCCTATGTATGAACTTATAAGTAAAAGAAGGCTTACGGCTGTTGTCTTCATGTTTTAATTTTTTTATGGATTTTGTAATATCGGCTTAGGAACGTTAGACTAACAAGTTGTTTTTACCATTCCTTAAAAGACAGGAGACCAAAGGTTTTATGTTAGGCCTCCTGCCTACAGCCGTATTCTAATCTTTAGACTTTTTGTTAATCCTCATCGTCATCTTCTTCCTCACCTTCCTCCTCCTCATCGTCGTCTTCATCATAGCAGTCCATGTAGATATTTTCTAATTCTGAAATATCGTTTATAGAAATTTCAGAACTATCTGAAACTGTTATGGTAATAGGAAAGATATATTCTGGGAAGTTCTCAGTATCAGGATTGTTCGTAAAAAACTCATCATATAAGGTTTCTTCCTCTTCCTCGTTATTGACGGTAACTACTTCACCTTCGGGTATTTGAATATTAATTGGATACTGAATTGAAAAACAATCTTCCATTTCGAAGTCTTCACTATCATGGCAGTCTTCGGAAAGCTGATGAAGGGCATCACCATCGCTTATCTCTTGGGTTGTACCATCTTCTAAAGTCACGGTAATCGGATACTGAAAGTCAGGAAGTGTTGTTTCTATTGAATCGCTTCCTTCGTAGGCATCGGACAAGATGGCATCAAGCGTCAACTGATCAGTAACCTCAGTTGTATTTCCATCTGTATAAACAATTGTTACAGGAAATCCTATAGTGAAACAATCTACTTCTTCAAAGAAGTCTTCTTCATCGAAGTCGTCAAAATCATCAAAGTCGTAATCTTCATCGCAACTAACAATGAGTTCGCAGAAATCCTCTTCAGAGTTTACAGTAATGTCTGTACCACTTGTGTCCTGTACAGTAAGAGGAAATTGAAATTCGGGCCCATCAAGCGCATCAGGGTTTTGAGAGAACCACTGATCAAAGAATGCATTAAGTTCCTCTTCACTATTTATAGATTGCGTTCCTCCATCAGGAAGTGACAAGGTGATAGGGTAGGCAATGGTGAAACATTCAAGTGCTTCAATAGATGACTCATCATCATCATTTGAATCTTCACCTGATCTTCCATTTGCAAGTAAATCTGCGGCATCAGGTTGATGGGAGTTTAAAGAAGAATCATTGATGTTAAGGTCATCTTCAGAGCATGAGGCTGCAAAAATTACAACTGATAGAACAAGGCTTAATTGGATAATTGATTTAATAAAATTCATAGAGTTTAAAAATTTAAAAACAGTTAATAATGAGTCCCGAAGGATTCGGCGATCTTCAGAACAATGAGTAGAGTACTGCTGTATAATTTTAAGAGTTTGATTGTCTGACCTATAAACAAGTCAAATAGTAACATCCCCTATGCTGTGTAAAAAAAAGTGTAAGAAATAGAAGTGAACTATGAGTTAGTTTGATTGGCGAGAATAACTGCTTGCTTATCAGGAAGAAGTTCCCTTCAATTCAGCTCAGGACAAGCATTTCTCTCCCTACCGGCCGGACAGGCGGGTCCATAGCCATAGCTACAGGATGAACGAATGATCTCGATGAGTCGAGCTGGAAGTCTTGAATAGAGAGAACCTCTAAGAGGGTGGGATTGCAAGGCCAAAGTGACTGGTACTCAATGAGTTGTTTGCAGCCATCTTGTTAATTCTTAAATCACTACATTAATTAAAGCTAAGTGTGTAGGAGATAGAAGGGATAAATGGAATGGAAAATTGAGGTTGTAAAGTGCCAGAGAAATGCGATTGAGTATAGTAGAGAGGTAGCTGGTTGTTATAGAGATTATATAGATTCAATTTTAAGTCATGATTAAATCGTCGCTGTTTGACGGAGTAGAGTAGGGATAAATCAAGCCTATGATGCGAAGGAGTTCTTTTTACATTTTTTTGACCTTCTGGATTGATATCAATAGGGTTGAGGCCGTTTTGAAGATCTATGTTGTCTATTACTAAGAGAGGATGACCTGAGGATATATAGGTGTTTACACCAAGAACCAAGTTGGGATGTAGGGCTATAGTATGTGTTGTTTTAAATTCATGATTCCTGTCAAATTGAAAATCATAAGTGCGTCCAAGATTTAAATCATTATATCGTTCTCTTGATTTGCTTAAAGCGTACGTCCAGAATCCTTGCCACTTTCCTATCTGTGAGATCACTTCGACTTCCATTCCGTAGCTCTTTGCTAAACCACTATTTGAAAATAATGATGGTACGGAAATTCCATAGTCATATATCAGATTAGAACTTTGACTTTTATTTTTAGTACCCTTGTAATAAAGTTCGGCGCTAATATTCAAGTGCGAATTTATGGATGACTTTATACCACTATTAAAGTGCCATGTTTCTTCAGGAGGGAGATCTCTTGATGATGGATACCATAAGTCTCGCGGTAAACTTACCTCGGAACTGCTTAGAAGGTGAACGTATTGCACGACTTTCGAAGCGGAAAAGGCCACTGATGTATAGTGATTCACTCGATAGTCTGCATTCACTCGTGGCTGTAAGTGAAAGTATCGGTTGTCTTCGAATGTATATAATGTAGATCTTAATCCAAGTTGCAGATGAAAGCGATTATAATCAAATGTTCCTTCTAAATAGTGATGAAGTTTATGAGAATAGAATTTATTTCCAATATCTATTGATTCAATTTGATCAAAAGTGATTGAATCTATTCCTGATATTTCTTCTGAATCTTCATCGTAAACATCAAAATTTGGGATAAAGCTCTTTTTTAAATATCCCATTCCTGATTTTAATCTAATGTTGTGCTGCGTGTTGAAATCAACATCGATTTTAAATGCAATGTCTTCATTAAGGGAAGATATTTCAGTAAAGAAAAAATCTTCAAGTCCCTCGATTTCCGATTCAAGGCTTTCAAGCGTACCGTAACTACTGCCATATTGGTTATAACTCAATGAAGTATTCAAAAAGACCTTGGACGCCAATAAGCTTTGCCATCTAAGGTTATAAATCTGATTGCCCCAAGTAAGATTGGTTTCATTGCGAAAGCTTAGCGCTACATTTTCATCTTCGAACTCAGTTTCCTCTTCAGCCTCTAACCTGTCAAAACTTCTAAAGAAAGTTGCGAATAGTTTGTTCGTAGCATTCAGAGATATTGCCGCTTTACCAATGAGATCATAATACTTGGTTTTGTTTTCTGATTCTACATTGTTGAATAAGGATTGTCGTATGATATCATTGAACTTATAGGTAGAAGTAGTATTTCGTCCATAGATGAAGAATGAGGAATTCTTAACAGGAAGTGGCCCCTCTACTTTTACGAAACCATCTTGAGGGTTGATGCCTGCGGCGGCTTTTATTGCTTCTTGATTACCATCTTTAAGGCGAATGTCCAATACGGAGGCAGAACGACCACCGTATTGTGCTCTGAACCCAGATTTAATAACTTGAAGATTCTTAGTGGTTTGTGGAGTAAAGATGGATGCCATTCCCAGAGAATGAAACGGGTTATATATAGCAACACCATCAAGGAGATAGAGGTTTTGGTCATTGCTTCCACCTCTTATGTAGTATCCTCCAATACCTCCAGCTCCACTCTGCACTCCGGGTAATACTTTTACAGTTTGAAGAAGGTCATTACTCCCACCAAAGCCAGGTGTTTTTCTCGCCCGTTCCATCAAGTCCTTATTGGTGTACTGATTTCTCCCTTCCTGTAAGTTTTGCTCATGTGTATTGTCCACAAATACTTCAGGAAGAAGGGTAGAAGAGGTCATTTCCAAATTAAGGACAGCGTTCTGATTTATTGCAATGGCATGTTGCAAAGTATGGTGTCCTAAATATGAACTTTCTAAAGTGTAACTGCCTTTGGCTAATGCAAAATTATAGTATCCTTCTTCATTGGATATTACAGATTCATTTAGTTCTGCTATTGAGATCAGGGCATAGGGGAGTCGTTCACCACTTCCGGTATCAATAATGTATCCGTGTAAATGATACTTCTTTTGTTTTTTGCGAAATATTACAATAGCATTTCCACTCCATTTATAATCTAAATCGCTTGAACTCAGCAGATCAACTAATATTTCAGTCAGTGAATGCCCAATGTACCGCTGTGTAACATAGGGAACACTTTTGAAAAAATCATCACCAAATACAATAACAGTCTTGGATTTCTCTGCAAGAGATCTTATGGCATCTGGCACACTCTGATTTTCATAATCAATCGTGATACTCGATGAATTATATTGGGCATTAGTTTGGACGCCAAACGCCAAGCTTAGTATAAAGGGTAAGTAGTACACGATTGTCCGGGATGGATTCAATTGCATGAACCTCTGAGGATTTTATATTCGTTGAGCTGCGGGTATTCAACACTTGCACCATATGACATTGAAATTAATTCAAGCATAGCCTTGAGATTCATACCTTTTAGGTTACCAGTAAAATAACAATGCGCAATATTTTCTGAGATGATTATAGAAGCATTATATCTTTTTTCTAATTGTATTTTTACTTGACTTAAGGGCACTTCTACAAAATTGAGAGAGCCATAGTACCAGGCGTTTTCTGTGACATTCAAGGATTCGACCTTAGCCAGCCCTGAGTTGTCGAGCACTACACTTTGCTTAGGAGTAATTCTTATGGTCTTCGAATTTTTTAGCCCTCTTACTTCGACGCTTCCTTCTAATAATTGTACTGAGGCTTCAGTATCTTCCTTCTTATCGCGGACGAAAAAGATAGTACCAAGCACTTTGATTTCAAGATGGGGACTTAGGACGGAAAATGGACGCATTTCGTCATGGCTGACTTTCAACAAGGCAGCCCCTTCAAGCTTTATAGTTCTATTCTCGGTAAAATCGCTTCCATATTCTAATTTTGAACCTACAGCCATTTCAACGCTGGTACCATCAGGAAGTATTATTTCATGGCCATCTTCTAGTGCTACGAATGTATTATTCTGCTCAGATTGTAGTGTGAAGAATGCAACGAGAAGTATTAGAATACTTGCCGCTGCAGCGATCCACGGCCGAAGATTTATTGTTTTGGTTTGTGTAACTTTGGAGTGGATCTTCTTCTGAAGAAGTCTAAAGTCAGCGTCCATGTCGATATCGATGTCAGCACCATAGGATAGACTTACATTCCAAGCACGGTGGAGCTTGTCTGCCAATTCTTGATGTTCGACACTTCCACGTTTCCAGGCAGCAAGCAAGGACTTTTCTTGGGCGCTTATCGTGCCAAGAAGTTCTTTTTGAATGTATTCTATGTAAAGTTCGTCATGCATAATTTATAGATCATAACCACTTAACAAATCAAAAGTCGATATCCCCCATAGTATCAAAGAAATAAGTGGGATAAGGATTATAGTATGTTGTCTGTAATTGACGACTTCAGATCGTATTATTTTAAGCGCCTTGGTTATTTGATTCTCAATGGTCTTCTTTGATATTCCTAATTCTGAAGCTATTTCGGCATGAGATAAGCCCTGCATCTTACAAGCCATAAAGATAGCCCGACATCTATCTGGCATACTTTCTATAGCCTTGTGTACGTGATCTACAAACTCATTGTCTTCAACGTTTTCATCAGGTCGTCGATTATTGTCTTTAAGAATATTCAACGGTTCGGCACCCGCTGATATATGATGCTTGCGAGATTTAATAATGTTGAGCGCGCGATTCATGACGCTTCTCTTGAGGTAGGGAAGGAGGCTAATCTTCGTAGTAAGTCGAGCTCTATTCTTCCATAGTTCCAAAAAGACTTCTTGGGCAGCATCCTTGCTTAAAGATTCATTTTTTAGAATCTGATACGCAGAGATAACAAGTGGTCGATAGTAAGCATCAAATACTTGCTTGTATGCGCTTTCATTTCCGGATGCAAGCCGTTTTACAATATCATCATTATCAAGAGAATCCAAAGAAGGTAAGATAGTTGATCGAATAATTACTGAATTCAAAACGGATGTCGCGTTCATCTATTATATGTTATAGTCAAAGAACGTACTAAAGGTGTTGATATGTGGCTCTTCTTGGCTCCCTTTTTGCTATGTTGTTATAGACAATCCTCCCTTTGATATGACTCAAGTTAGCAAAGTAAAATCCACAGTAAAGCTCAGTCATAACGTCTATGTAGTGGAACTAAGCAAAGGCGTCTGGACGAAGAGTAAGAAATTCCGTGATGCCAATGCGCATTATAAAGGAATAATGGGTTGTTTATATGTAGGAATGACGAGTCATAGCCCGCTAGAAAGGTTCGAAAAGCATAAGTCAGGATATCGTACAAAAAAAGGGATTAAAATCTCTTCTTACTTCGTAGAGAAATATGGCCTTTACCTTAGACCTTCCCTTTATAAAAACCTCAATCCGCTTACTAAGGATAAAGCAACCTATATAGAAGGAGCCTTAGCAAAAAGACTCCGACGACAAGGCTTTGCTGTCTGGTGGAATTGAAAGATGTCTTTGAAGTAGCTTATCTGCTACAAAATTCAAAAAAGCCTATCTCTTTCAATGCTACTCTTAAGTTGTGAACATCATCGTCAGTAGGGGTTTGAATGGGAGGCCTAAACCATCCACAGTCAATGCCTATAATCTTCATAAATGCTTTTCCAGCACCAATTCCACCGAATTTAACTAATAGCTGAACCATTTTGACGGCCTGTAATTGTAGTTCTTTTGCTTCGTCCAAGTTCCTTTTATCAAAGGCTTTTAAGATTTTATTATAAAGTGGAGCTGCATAATTGTATGTACTTCCTACAGCTCCGTCGGCACCAGCTACCATACCAGAAAGAAGCGCCTCATCAACTCCCCAAAGCATGTTATATTTCCTGTCATTGAAATTAACACAAGCTTGAAAATCAAACAAATTGGAATCACTATATTTTATTCCAGCCAAATTAGGAATAACTCCATCTGCTTGTTGTAAGAATTCGAACATTGAAAAATTCCCTCGGGTTAAACTTGGTATGTGATAATAGTAAAAAGGGAGATCCGGCGCAGATGCTGCAACTTTCTTGCAATAGGAAACTAATCCAGTCACCGATGGGGGAATGAAAAAGTAAGGATTATAAATAGAAATCCCATCAAGTCCCTTAGCCTGAGCTAGGGCACCTAATTCTTGGATTTCAGGAAGACAAGTTCCTCCAAGCATAAAGATCTTTTTTAAGCTTCCGGTATCTTCAGACCAGGCAACTATAAGAGCCTTCTTCTCTTCATGACTTATAGAAGCCCCTTCTCCTGTAGTGCCACATATAAATGCACCTTGAACATCATTGCGGTCATAGAGTGACGTAATTTCGGTGATACGAGAAAGATCTAAGTTGTAATTATTGTCTAAGGGTGTAAATGGAGCCGCTATGAGGCCTGTTAATTTATCCATATGTTTATAGATTGTGATACGTGTATTGAGTACTATCGGCTTTTGTTTTTCCAATTACCATACTTGCAAGAAAGCCAATAATAATGCTTGCAAGCATGCCTGTCATAGCATAAAGAAGAAAGTGAGTGTTCGTATATTCTCGGATAAGATACTGTATGACTCCGCTCAGTATTAATCCAATAAGTGCCCCTTTTCCATTCGCTTGGCGAGAGAAGATACCAAGAATAAAAATACCCCCTAATCCACCGGCAAAGAGTCCCACTATTAAATTGAATTGATCCCATAAAGAGGAAATTCCCCAAGTGGCCATTATCAGCCCCAGCGTTGTTCCAAGTACTCCAATAATGATTGTCACCCAGCGAGCGATACTTAGATATTGAGATTCATTGCTCCTCGGACTCAATCTTCTGAAATAGTCTGTAGTTACTACAGTTGCTACGGAATTCATACTACTATCTAAACTTGACATGGAGGCTGCAAAAACAGCAGCAATTAATAGTCCTGATAAACCTTCTGGTAGACTATTAATAATGTACCATGGAAAGATTGCATCTGTCTTGTCAAGAATCGGATTTAGGAGTTCTGGATGCACTTTATAATGGACGAACAGTAGTGTTCCTAAAGAGAAGAATATAAGCGTGGAAGGAAGCGCCATCCAAGCACCAATTTTAATTCCATTCGCAGCGCTTTTTTCATCTTTTGTTGTAAGATATCTTTGGATTACAGTCTGATCACTACCGTACTGAATTATATTTGACGCAAGTCCTCCGATGAGTATCACCCATAGCGTAGGATCTGTAAAACTCAATTCAAAATCAAATATTTGTAGTTTTTGAAATTCACTCGTATAGAGTGATATCGCTTCAACATCGAGATTTATAAAGAGCAATATTAAGGATATTAATGCTCCTGTTAGCAGTATTACCACCTGAACTACATCTGTCCAAATGACGGCCTCTATGCCACCCAAAACGGTATATAAAATACTCAAAACCCCCATAGAGATGATGCAAACATTGACATCGATTCCAGTAACTACAGAGAGTGCAAGAGAAGGTAATAGAAGGACGATACCTATTCTTCCTAATTGAAGAACTGTATACATGGCACTCCCGATGAGACGAGTTGCTAAATTAAACCTCAGTTCGAGATATTCATATGCGGTTGTAAGATTGAATCTGCGATAGAATGGTAGGAAGTATTTGATTATGATAGGAGAGGCCATGATGATTGTCATCATTAGAAAAAAGTATAGCCAATCTGTTGCAAATGTTTTGGCAGGAATAGCCATAAATGTAATGGCACTCAATTGAGTACCGAAAATACTTATACCAGCGGCCCACCAAGGAATTCTATTTCCTCCCTTAAAGAAATCATCGGTGCTATTCTGATTTTTAGAAAATATAAAACCGATAATCACTAATATTAGCAGATAAGCTCCCAAAACAATATAATTAATCATTCCAAAATCTACTTTGCTGGATAGATTGAGAACTCTAATACGCGGTGTGCGTATTGATGGCTTTATTTCGCCTGTTGGAATAACAATTTGTTCACCCCACTTGATCGCAGTAGTTGTAACCTGAGAATTGTTGGGGAGCGTTCCGGTTTTTGACCAAGACTGAGTAATCGTATGAAATGACCAAATATCTTTAGCAAATCCGGGATGATTAATTAGAATATTATTACGTTTTTTGAGTAAATCACCATGTTGAGAAGAATCAATAATTGAAACGAGTTTGGCGTTTAGACCTTCTAATTGTTGGAATAATTTCCCATTATCTCCTCCGAAGAACATAATGTGATTTGCCCCAATCGCAAGACCCGTTCCAGCTGTTAAGAACTCTGGAGAGGGAGTGATATCATTTTTTATCTCAGTCCATAGATTTGCAGATGGATTGTAAGTCCATGAATCAGAATGCAAAGTACTCGTGGATTTTTGCCCCTTGAATCTTCCTTTGAAAAGGTAAAAGCAATCTACTTCTCCGTTATTTTGAACTACTCCGAGGGCATGTGTTCGTGGGGAGCCATTCCATGTAGGTAATTCTTGCCACCCTGATTCAATCATCTCTAAATCAAGCGATCCGAAATATTTGCTCTCAGTTAATTCACTACTGCCGGCTACATATATTTTGCTACCTATTATGCCGCCACTCAGATTAGCCATAGGAAAGGGGAGAGGTGGGAATATTTTTATTTTTATTTCCTTTAATTCCTTGTCCCAGCTAAGAAGAAACACATCAATTGATTCTTTTAAACCATCTGTTCCTCCGATACAAACGAGGCCATTAGGAGTTTCAATGGCTACTCCATATGCTATATTTTTTGAGAGAGAGAATTGTTTTTCTGTATACCAAGAAGTTTGATCTTCAGACTTTTCTAAGATATAAATGTCATCATGATATTCTTTTTTTGCCCCTTCCCAGGCCAAGCCAGAAGGGAAATTAGCACCTCCCGCTATAATCAATACATCATTATGAATTCCAATCATAGCTCCTGCCAAACCAGGTTGAACCTGTTGGCCAAATGCTGGGGGAATAACCAGAAGTTCCTCCCATTCAAAATTGATATAGGGACTATCTTCTTGTGCATCTAAATTGAAGACACGTGTTAAGAAGAAGAGAAAAAATAGAACCTTTAGTAATTGCTTCATACTGGAATATTTTGAAAGTTCTTCCAGCATTCATACATCGCTCTGGGACTATGAAAGCATCCTTTCCATTTGCCTCCTTTTGAGGTGTTTAGAGGCTGGCCTTCTCTCTTGAGATATCCATACCATTCTCCATTACTAATATCGGGAAAATGCTTCCAGGAATATTCGTGTACTTTGTCATACCAATCTATAACATCTTTCCGTCGCGTATGCATATAGGCTCGGGAGAGTGCGATTAACGCTTCTTGATGAACCCACCATAATTTTTGATCCCATTCTAATTGTTGTAGTGGAACTCCTTTGGCATCAAGGAAATAAAAGATTCCGCCATGCTCCTTATCCCAACCATATTCTAATATTTGAAGACAAATATCGGTAGCCTTAGTAATAAGAGAAGGGTTGTTTACTTTGACGGCAATATCCATTAGAAACCACATCGCTTCGATCCCATGACCGGGGTTAATTAATCTACCATCATAAGTATCAAGAATCTCGCCATTGACGCTTACATACTCATGCAGTAATCCATTTTGTGGATTGTAATGAACATCAAGGATCTTATGAATGCAGTTTTCAAATACTTCTAATTGCGTTTCTTTGAGAACCAGCCAGTCCAATTCGCATGTGAGCCATGCTGTCATCATAGGAAGGCCAAAGGACTGCATCAGTCGAACTCCTGTACTTTTATCATAGACTCCTTTGGGACTATTTCGACGAGATAGAAAGAGATTATAGGTATGCTTAGCAATACTTATTGATTCTTCATCACCGCTTGCTTGACCATAAGCGCTAAAGGCAGCAGCGGCGAAGCAGTCAGCATAAATGTTATATGCTTGAATGAGCGGTTGCCCTTCTTTAGTAAGAGAGAAATAGAAATTACCATTCGTATCTCTTCCATATTTTTTAAGAAACGCAATTCCATGTGAAGCTATCTCTAACCATTTTGAGTTCTTTTCTACTTTGTTGTATAGCATTGAGAATGTCCATACTTGCCTTGCTTGAAGCCATACAAACTTATCCGTATCATATACATTGCCTTCTTGGTCAAGACAAGAAAAAAATCCACCATTTTCTATATCTATAGAGTTCTTCTCCCAGAAAGGAAGAATATTTTCTAACAATTGTTTTCGATAGAAAGCAGAGTAGCGGTGAGGCAAATTATCTATTTTGTTTAATACGACCTATTGGAGTCTATTCATTTTACTATGTGAATGTAATACTTTAAAATAATTGAGTTGCACTTAGGTTGTATTAGGGGTAGAGGGTCTTATTTTTATTCATACGAGTTTCAGATTTGCTGATTCGAGAAGTAGAACATGATCTGATAGAGAGAATTATGCTGTTCTAAGGATCCTGAAGTTTATCACATATTGGGCCACCACATTCCTACTGTGGCTATGGGTATTCCGAAAATAGTACAAAGCGATAGAACGATTAAAAAAGTGATTACTAAATATTGGGAAATGACATCCATGTTTCTTTGTGCGTAGAAATAGCCCTCTAAAATCACCAATGGAAGTATATATGAGTTAGCGTATAATGTTGTTAACGCTAGCCCTTGAAAAGCTTCAGGGTCGAATCCTACAGGACCTTGATTAATGCCAATCCAAAACATAAGATATACTCTAAAGAACCAAACACCAGACATACCGAGAAAGAGCCTTAATGCCCATTGACTATGCAAGTGAATTTTCCGAGCGAGGGCATATCGAATAGTGAAGTAAATGGATACCAGTATGACCGTGGCATTTATGGTTATAAATATATTGCCTATCATTCCGCCTACTGAACCTCGTATCCGTGTTAGGTATAAACCGGCCATGCTAATTAGAAACCCACTTAGAGCATAAATACGACCATTGATTCGATGGAATTTTGGTAGTTTTTTCTTACACTTGGAATTAATTGTAGTGGCCCGCCTATAGTTACGATAGCCGCCAAGGCAACATGAATTCCGAAAATGACATTTCCCGTTTGGTCTCCTGGGCTGTATCCTTGAGGAGTTGCGTTGTTCCATTGATCCCAATTACCGGCGATACCATTCTTACCATTCAGTAGAATAATATATATAGCAAAAATGGCTTGGCCTATGAAAGCAATACCTAACCACGTTTTTGTGATTTTATGGAACAATGAAGTTGCTAAATGAGGAGTAGAATTGAATATCATAGGATGAATCTATATGAGATTCAAATCTATACTATAGCCATCGCTTATGAGTTAACCTATGTGAAGTAATGGGTAATGCGATAGATTTATCGACAGCTCTTTCCGAATTCGACTCAGACTACCAGGTTGAATGCCTAAATGGGATGCAATATATTTTAAAGGCACATGCTTAACAATATTCGGCTGGTAACGAAGTAACTTAAGATATCGCTCTTCCGCAGATAATGAATGTAGATCTTTCAATCTTTTATTTTGCTCATTTAGGATCTTTTGGAAAATTAGAATCGTATAATCCTTTTGAGTAATTCCCGTATCTGCTAAATGATCTAAGTCATCTCTATGGACTCTTATAAGTTCTACATCGGTAATACACTGCACATTTTCATTTGAAACAGTTGAGGATATAAAAGCTTGGTAAGAAGTAAACCATTTTGGTCCGTTGTTTAGACCCGACGTGATTTCTTCATCCTTGTCATTGTAGTGATATTTACGGAGGTGCCCTGAAACAATAAAGTTATGATATCTCGGAATAGACCCTTGCTTAGATACGTAAGCTTCCTTCTCAAAGCGCATGGGTTCCACTTCATGGAGTTTTAATACTAATGGAGCCTTTATAAATAGAAAATGTTTTATAATAGGAATGCAGATATCCTTAAATCTATAAATAGGGTAGTATCGATCCTTTGGTTTGCAAATACTTGGCCGAGAACCACCCAATGACAAAACATTTTTCTACTTGCAAATAGTAAGAATATCTGATGTTAGACGCTGTTACAAGTTACGATTCGATTCCAATGTCATAACGAAGGAGATTCTTACCCCCTTTCGCTTCCCCATAGATACTTAGTGCTAATTAGAACATCTGGAAGATTAAAGTATCTTTTCGCTTTACTTTCATCAATAATAGAATTGTACCAACTATTTATAGAATCCTGGATTGGGTCTTTTATCCTTTTTATTATGCCATCCATCAAATTTATTCCTCTACACTTGTAGAATTAAAAACATTGCTCTATGTTTGTAGAGTAATAACGCAATATGAAACTTTCAAAATCAGAAGAAGCGGTCATGCATCATATCTGGTCATTAAAAAAGGCCTTTATGAAAGATATTATAGAACGGTATAATGATCCCAAACCAGCGGTAACCACATTAGCAACACTTTTGAAACGGATGCGGGATAAGGGGTATATTGACTATAAGACGGAAGGGAAGTCAAGACTTTACTTTCCACTTGTGAAGAAGACGGACTATTTCTCTGGAGAGTTTAATGTTTTATTGAAGAATTTCTTTGGAGACTCAAGTTCACAGTTCGCATCATTCTTTACAAAGTCTTCTAAAATGACTCAGGAGGAGTTGACGGCATTGAGATCTATTATAGATCAAGAGATTGATAAGAAAAAACGAAAATCATGATTGACTATCTTATAAGTTCGACTATCTGTATGGCAATGGTACTTGGATTGTATCAGTTCCTGCTATCTAAGGAGGCGATGTATCAGTTTAATCGTTTCTATCTTTTATTTGGATTGCTCGCATCCTTTATCATTCCATTGATCACAATAGAACGGGGATTAGTGGTAATTTACGACTATGCCTTTGAAGCACCTTCTGAGATCTTAGAAATTAGTGCTATAGCACCCTTTATTGAAAATCAAATAACCGCTACAAGTACCAGTTACTTTAATCCAGTTTTGGGATTGTATATATTAATAGTTGTCGGATTTTTAATCCGGTTTACTTTTAATCTGGCACGACTTTATTTACGAATAAAGAGAAACAGGAAAATAGAATTAAATTCTAATTTTGGGGTTCTTTTACATGAGAAGGTAGTACCATATGCATTTTGGAATTTCATTTTCGTAAATGAAAAGGAATATACTGAAGGTCGCCTAGCGCCCCAATTACTTAAGCATGAGATCGCCCATGCGAATGAAAGGCATTCATTGGATGTAATAATATTAGAGGTGCTTCAAATAGTGCTTTGGTTCAATCCATTGATCTATTTCTTTAAACGTGCTATACAATTGAATCATGAGTTTATTGCAGACAGATATGTTATTGACCATAATTACAATGTTAAATCTTATCAACATCTACTATTAGATAAAATAAATCTAACAAGCGAAATGTCGCTCGTAAGTAATTTGAATTTTTATTTCACTAAACAACGACTTGAAATGATGACAAAAAAGACTTCAATACTTCGTTCATATGTCTATTCAGGAGTGGTGGCAATACTCTTTATTTGCCTAACGATCGGATTTGCCAGAACTGAGGCCCAAGGAACGAATGACATAGGACTAAACTCAAAGGAGAATCTGAGCAAAGATTCTTATTTTAAAGATGCAACTTTCAAATTTACAGATGAACAGGGTGAAGAAGTACATATGTCATATGGTGCTCTTAATGAAGGGCAGCGACAACTATTACCGCCTCCACCACCAAGACCAGATGGTCGAGACATATCACCTCTAGAACAAGGGACTGTTGTTACCATTGATGGAAAGAATATTCGACTTAACAAGGATGGATGGGTACCCGCACCTCCAGCGCCAACTTCACCGCCAGTAGCTCCTAGGATAGGAGCTCCATCAGTCCACCCCGCGCCACCTGCTCCACCGAGGATGGTGGCCCCTCCCGCACCGCCTGCGCCCCCCGCACCACCTGCTCCACCGAGGATGGTGGCCCCTCCCGCACCGCCTGCGCCCCCCGCACCACCTGCTCCACCGATAATGGTGGCTCCTCCCGCACCGCCTGCGCCTCCCGCGCCACCTGCTCCACCGAGAATGGTGGCCCCTCCCGCACCGCCT
>JBLIDB010000082.1:0-19091 GCA_047634015.1 Saprospiraceae bacterium | reverse complement strand
GGAAGGAGAGCATACGGCCGAGGTATTGGCCAAGTTTCCTGATGTTCCAAGGTTTACGGACTTCAGAGAGATGTTTGATAAGATGGGGGACAAGATTGACGCTGTCAGTGTAGGTACTCCTGATTTTTCACATTTTCCAATTACAATGTTGGCGATGTCGATGGGGATTCATGTATATGTGGAGAAGCCTATGGCACGAACATTCCAAGAGGTCGAGCTCATGATGCAAGGAGCTAAGAAGCATGGCGTTGTCACTCAGATGGGAAATCAAGGCCATTCTGAAGCCAACTATTTTCAATTTAAAGCATGGAAAGATGCGGGGGTTATAAAAGACATTACTTCTGTGGTGGCGCATATGAACAATCGCAGAAGATGGCATTCTTGGGATCCTAAGATGATGGGATATCCTGCAAAAGAAGCGCTTCCTACAAATATGAATTGGGATACTTGGCTTATGACAGCCAAGCATCATGACTATAATAAGGACTACCACCATGGTCAGTGGAGATGCTGGTATGATTTCGGAATGGGAGCCTTAGGAGATTGGGGAGCACATACGATGGATACAGCCCATGAGTTTCTAGAACTCGGATTACCTGAAGAGGTCACTCCAGAGTATTTAGAAGGTCATAACCCATTCTTCTTCCCAATGTCTACGACCTTGAAATTCAAATTTCCTAAGAGAGGGAATATGCCTGCTGTAGATTTGATGTGGTATGATGGACTTACGAACCAACCACCACTTCCAGAAGGATATGGAGAATCTAAATTAGACCCTAATATTCCGCCTCCAAGTGCGGGTGCTATAAAAAAATCAAAACTGAATCCTGGTAAGATCATCTATGGTAAGGATTTGACTTTCAAAGGTGGTTCTCATGGAAGCACTCTAGATATAGTAGGTCTTGAAGCATCCAATGATATGGCATCAAGCCTACCAGAAGTGCCAGTGAGTCCATCTAATCACTTTGAAAATTTCTTGAAATCATGCAGAGGAGAAGAGAAATGTCGTTCGTCTTTTGAAATTGCGGGACCATTGAGTCAAGTTTTTGCTCTGGGTGTCATGGCACAGAGGTTGAATACAAAATTGGTTTTTGATCGTACTACAAAGAGAATCACGAATAACCCATTAGCAGATCTTATGTTGGAAGGTGGGCCTCCAAGAAAAGGATGGGAAGAGTATTATACTTTATAAAAATATTTATAAGTAGAACCATATCTACTGATATTCAACCCGCATAATGCAGTAGGATATCTAATGCATTATGTGGGTTAAACTTTAATTCTTGAGATGGGTAAATATTTGGTGCTTGCGCTAGCTTTTTTGTTCTTAGGCTTATCTTGCTCATCAGTAAAAAAGGATACAATTCTGACGGAAAGAGTAGACATCTATTTAGTCATTGGTCAATCCAATATGGCAGGAAGGGCAGAAATTAGACCAGAAGATAAAGGAGCTCTTGAGCATGTATTCCTATATAATGGTAGTGAAAATAAACAATGGGAGCCAGCCGAAAACCCCCTAAACAAGTACTCTACAATTAGAAAGAATATTGATATGCAGCGCTTAAGTCCTGCATATTCATTCGCTCAATCTATGCAAGCGGAAAAACCTAATAGTAAAATTGGACTGGTTGTAAATGCTAAGGGTGGAACAGGAATCGTGCAATGGATGCCTGGGACTCATTTTTTCAAAGAAGCCGTAAGACGTACTCGAGCGGCTAAAAGAAATGGCAATCTAAAAGGAATCATCTGGCATCAAGGAGAGAGTGATAGCGATGAGATAAGGAGGGCTTTATATTTAGGACGATTAGAAGAAATGGTCAATGGTTTAAGAGAAGCTTTTGATGATCCTACTTTGCCTTTTGTCGCAGGAGAAGTATTTGAAATTGATCGCCGAATCCCCATTAATGATGTCTTGCGTAAGGTCCCGGGATTTATAAAAAATGCAGGGTTGGTAAGTAGCGAGGGAACCACTACAGCTGACAATACTCATTTCGATACATCGAGCGCTATCCTAATGGGTAATCGCTATGCAAAGCAAATGATTGAATTACAAGTACAATTAGAAAAGAGTGGTAAATAATAACGCGCTATTTGTTAGAATTAAATCGTTGATGGAGATTAAATTTCTTGCATTAAGGAAAGTGACATTGATGGTATGCTTACTCCATGTAGGCATTTCTGGGAATGCGCAGAATCAGCCCAATATGCTTTGGATCTCAGTAGAGGATATTAGCGCAGATCTCGGATGTTATGGGGATGAACTGGCCAATACTCCCATATTGGATCAATTAGCCAAGGAGGGCGTACTTTATAGCAATGCTATTGCAGATGCACCAGTATGTGCTCCTGCCAGATCAACAATTATTACTGGGATGTATCCTACTTCTCTTGGTTCTCAACATATGAGATGTAAAGGGAAGATGCCTTCTGGGTTTCAATATTATCCAGAGCTCTTAAGAGAAAAAGGGTATTACTGTTCCAACAATTCTAAGGAGGATTACAATCTCGTCTATGATTCTAAATCAATATGGGATGATTCTGGGAAGGAGGCCCATTGGAGGAACAGAGTGGATAAGAACAAGCCGTTTTTCTCAATTTTTAATCTGACATTAACACATGAAAGTTGTATCAATTCAAAAGAGAAGCATCTGCGGGTTACTGCTGATCTTCCAGAAGCGTTAAGAGCAGACCCGAGTAAATTAAGGTTACCACCGTATTTTCCTGATACCGAGAAAGTAAGAGAATTATATGCACGTCATTATGACAACATCTCTATGATGGATATTAGGGTAGGGGAGATATTACAAGAATTAGAAGAGGATGGTCTTGCTGATAATACGATTATCGTATTCTTCTCTGATCACGGCACAGGAGTTCCGCGACATAAGCGTTGGCTTTATGATTCAGGGATTAAAGTACCGTTGATTGTAAAATCACCGGAGCGCTACCAAACATTAATGAGAGGAAAGCCAGGAAGTGTCAATGATGAGATTGTTTGTTTTATAGATTTGCCGGCGACGGTTCTCAATCTTGCGAATATTGATGTTCCGCAAAACATGCAAGGAAGGGCATTCTTGGGGAAAAGCCTCAAACCAGAAAGAGCCTATGCTTACTCCGCTCGAGATCGGATGGATGAGCGATATGATATGCAGCGAGCTGTTAGAAGTAAGCAATTCAAGTATATTAGATACTACGAATCCTATAAGCCGTATACACAATTCATGAATACGCCAGAGCAAGGGGAGATCATGATGGAAATTAGAAAAGCACAGTCAATGGGTAAGATGCCAATTGCTGGAGCTCATATCATAGCACATAGAAAAGCCGATGAGGAATTATTCGACCTTCAGAATGATCCATATGAATTAAACAATCTTGCGAACAATCCAAACTTACATGAAGTACTTTTAGAAATGAGAAATGCTCATGCGAGATGGTCTGACAATACTAAAGATTCTGGTCTTATTCCAGAGACCATCATGAGAGCTTGGGAACAAAAAGAAGATAAGTCTATCTATAAAATCTTAAGAGAACGTAATGTTCCAATTACCAAAATTAGAGAAGCGGCCTTAGGAAATAACCCAAAAGAGCTAACTCAAGCATTGCAACATGATAATGAAGCTGTAAGATATTGGGCAGCTATAAGCCTCGGTAATCTTCCTCTACTCGCTACACTTGTAGCTTCTAAAAAGGAGTTGAATAAATTACTGGATGATGAGGTGCCGGCAGTTAGAATTGCTGCCGCCAGAGCGCTTTGTAAAGTTGGACAATTTCAGAAGCCTCTTATAATTCTAAATATGGATTTATCGCACCCAGATGATTGGGTGCGTCTTCTTGCTACTCAAGTGCTTGATGAGATAGGAGAGGATGCGCGTCCAGTGGAATCAAGTCTACAGAAAGTTGTCGATGAAGGAGATATCAATAAGTATGTCGTAAGAGTTGCCAATCGAGCGCTTAATGTGCTTAATGGGACTAATAATGTGGTACGGTAAGTTGGATTTTGGAAACAACTCATACACATAGGAAACGAAACTATAAAAATGGGGCATCAACTCGCTTGAGTCCTTATAGATCAAGAGCTGTAATTTAATCGAGGAAAGTATATTTTTGAGATACTTATTTGTAAAAGCAAAATGTCAAGATTTCCGTCTAACAGAATGATGGTATTAATGTTTCTTGTCGAGCGTTAGGCGTTATTAATACGCTCAATCACCATTTGTGCGCTCTTCTCACCAGAGAGTATAGCAGCATTTAAACTTCCCATAGATAATTGATCACCAGCTAAGTAGATATTATTACTTAGTTTAATTTGATCTTTTGTTGGTGAATATTTTATATCCGACACTTGTGGCAGCGCTTTTTTAATTGGGTAGGCTTTAATTAATTTTATGGCTTGAGCTTTTGTTAGCACTTTTAGCTCTTGAATAACCTCTTCCAAAAGCGCTGGTTCTGACTTGTTTCTGGAATTAACTACGGTAGCAGAAAGTATAGTTTTTCCTTGTGGGTGGTCAACAAGGTCAGTAGTGTAATGATAATTATTGACGTAGAAGGAAGGGTTCGAAACAAGGGATATCATCCGCGTAGGTGTGCGCTCTATTTTTATTTCGAAGTAGTAATTATAACAAGATTTCCATTCAATTTTTTGATGATTTCTTAATAAATTTTCAAGATCAGTAGCAATGATCAAATGTTCAAAATGAACTGTTTTTCCATTTTTAAATATAAGCTGATTTTTTTCGACAGATGTTACAGTATGATTTAACAATAGTGTAGTATTTCGAAGTCGCTGGAAAAGTTGATTTGGTATTGCTTGCATTCCTGCTGAAGGAATAGCAGAATACCCCGCTCCAAACATTTTGTAGATAAACTTTAACATTCTACTACTAGTACTCAGATCTGTCTCTAAGAAAATTCCTCCCCAAAAAGGACGAAAGAATTGTATGATCAATTGGTCTGAAAACCCTTTTCCTTTCAAATAATCTAAAGAAGAAATAGATTCCTCTGAGAAAATGCTTTTAAGGGATTTACGTTTTAATGCGTAGGCTAATTTTAATGTTTTGATCTTGTCTGGAATCGATGCCACGGATCCATCAAAAATATTTCTGATGAAGGTTAGATCTCTTCTAGGATCTCCCAAAATAGAAGTCTTATTTTCTGAGACAATTTCTGCTCCAGGCCGAAATTTTTGGAGATCTAATGCCTTGTAGTCCAACCATTTTTTAGCAGCTGGATATTCTGTAAGTAAGACTTGGAACCCATGATCAAAAGAATATCCATCTAATAAGTCTGATTGAACGCGACCTCCAATTTGGTTGGATTGTTCAAATAGGACACAAGAATATCCATTCTTTTCCAGTTCAATAGCGGCAATCAATCCACTAACTCCGGCTCCGATGATATGTATAGTTTGACTCAATTAATTTTTTTGAAATATTATAAATTTAGATTCTCAAAATAGCTTTGGTAGACTTTTTTTCGAGGATAAAAACCTAAATATAATGCTGGGTAAAGTAAATTCGTCCAAATCTTATTTTTTCCTTCAAAGTTGATGTCATCTATGATCATACTATGCTCATTATCAATCTTCTTAACGATATGTTTATGTCTCCATTTTTGAATTGGAAAAGGCAACGTCGTCCCAATATCAATAAAGTAAGCCTCTTCATTATCGTGAGAATCCTCTATTATTTCACTAACCCACTCTATTTTAATTGGTCGTTCTAATCTCAGATGAACGTGATCACCTTTTTTTGACCCAGTGAATTCTACAATTTTCATTTCTCCGATAGGAGGCTTGAGCGCTTCAAATAAATCTCGGTCGAACTGTTGCATAACTTTGAGATAATTGCCACGAACTTCTGTTTTTAAGGTAATATTCATTGATATTATTAACTGTTGATAGCTTATTAGGTTTATGACCTGGGGTCTTTTTGACTTTTTTCTATAGATTAATTGAAGATGAAGGTGATTTTTAATTCTTCGATGCTTCTTATCCTGAGAAAGATCAGGTGGCAGGGAAGGGTTGCCGAGGCTATATTCAAATCACGGAACGGCACTACTTTTAGAATCAAGTCTACAGAAATTTGTTGATGAAAAAGATATCAATATGTATGTCGTAAGTGTCGCCAAGATAATGCTTAATGTGCTAAATGAGACTGGTAATATGGTACGTTAAGTCTATTTTATTCAGTGGAGAGTTGGCTTTTGGAAATTAATTCTGTTAACCTTCTCTTAGAATGATGGGCATTTCAAAATGACATTTATATATATCCTGATCATTATCAATGGAATAGGAAAGCCAAAATTCTGTAAACATGTCACACTATTACGATTAGTGACATCGCCGGTATATTTTGATTAATACCCTCTAATTAAAATTCTATATGATGAAGTAGGATGTCACCTAAAGAGTTCAACCCTTCATAATTTCTAATGTATCCTTCTAAAGTAGTGAGATTTGTTTGTAGCGTTTTCTCTAATTCTACAAGGACAGACACCTTTTCCTTCATCCTACCTTTCCTCTATTCATTCCAGTGGTTCACCAGCAATGCTAATAATATCCCTTTCATCACAAGTAATATCTCACCAATGGGATGGATCGGGAACAGCATTTATGATAGATAATAATTCTAAAGATTATGGACGGAAAGTTGGAACTGTGACGGGGGGAGGATTGATGAATACCTATTTCTATATTGATTTCAAATCAGGAATTGCCGCAAGTATTTATAACCAGCATTTACCCTTTAACCATGATCAAACTAGAGCTTTGTTTGAACAGTTCTCAGCAATAATATATACTAAAAAATAAGGCAGTAGAGAATAATGTAGATACATGCATAATTCGCTATCGCAATCATGCGGTTTATATAATCTATGTTACTGTACTATTAAGTCATCCTTTTCTGGTTTTACTATTTAGTTTTCAATCCAATGCTCAAGAGCCAAAGTATTTTGACTTTAGCCATTTTAATATATAATCGAAGGAGATTCAGAGGATGTACTAATAAAATCTAAAAAGGAGGATAAAAACATGTAAAAAATCTCTTAATATTGGTTCAAGATTCTTTAGGTTTGCCACTAATTGGGAGCGTTGTAAAAGACATTTTTACTGACTTCTTCTAACAAGAGTTTTGGAAATAGTATAGCATTCTTGGCGAAGTTCTAAATTTTAAGAATGAAAGGAATTAAAGAGGGTATTATCAACGTAAGGTTGGACAGAAATTAGGAATTATTTAGTGAATATTTTGATTCAAATTGTCAAGTTTCCATTTCAAGAGTTGTTTTGAAAAAAATGCCGAAATGAAAGAATTATATTGAATCACGTTGTAATTGTTGGGTGCACATAAAATTTGTTAGAATATGAAAGAATCGATTTTCTTTCTTTATACCCTTTCTCTATTTTCATTTGTACTTTCTGGACAAGGCTTGGATATTCCAAGGGCCAGCCCAAAGTCAACTATTAGCCAAACCATCGGAGTTTGCCAAGTGACAGTCGACTACGGAAGGCCTAGTGCTCGCGGACGGCAAATAGTAGGTGGTCTTGTACCCTACGACAAAGTATGGCGTGCAGGTGCGAATGAAGCGACAACAGTAGTGTTCAATTATGCTGTTAAGTTCGGCGAGAGGGAGGTCCCTGCTGGAAAATATGCTCTATTTATGATTCCCGAAAAGGACAAGTGGATCGTAATCTTGAACCGAGATTGGAATCAATGGGGAGCCTATAATTATAATGCCCAAGATGATGTAATCCGTATCGCTATCAATCCACAAAAAATTATTCATACTGAAATGTGTACCTATACCTTTACAGAAGTGAGCAAATCTCAAGGTGTGTTGAGTATGGAGTGGGGAAATACGCGCATTAGCATAAAGATTAGCACTAATACACATCAGCAGACCCTCGATCAAATTACTAAAACAGTAAGTGCTTATAGAGAAAATTGGTACGCATATTCGGCGGCAGCTCAATATCATTTCTATGAGAGAAATGAGGCTGAAAAAGCAATGGAATATATCGATATCGCTATAGCATTGGATGCCCCCAATCCTGCTCCTTGGATGTTGAAATCTCAAATTCTTGCCTCGCAAAATGATTATAAAGCAGCTATAAAAATGGCAAAGATAGCCATCGTGGTATCTAAAAAGAATAATTTTCTATTTGAAATCGAAGAGAATGAAGAACATATCAATAAATGGAAAAATTTATAGATCACGGGTAGAATTGTAAGTGGCGCGGAACTATTTGTAAAATATCGAATATGTAGGTGGTCTGTGCCTCAATCTTAATTGTGTAAATGCGACTATGAAATTATACGCTCAAACGTCCCAGAAATAATATTGCGAAGTCTAAACTTTGTATAAGAAACAAAGTACTGCATTTATCGAAGTTTGACGACATCATAGACAGTCAGCTACGCTGAGTGCGCCAGATCCGTTAAGCGTAATCCTCGTTTAAATTGACAACACTTTTGTATCTGAACTATTCTGCTTAATCCAGAAGATATGGTCTCATAAACTGATTACAAACAAGTTCCTTTTCTTTTCGCCCACTAGAGTCTTAAATACTTTAGTACCGATACAATTTTGGCTTTCATTGTCACAGTTTTACTTTTGAGGGGTGTTTCTCTGTATATCAACGGTTTAAGAGCAATCAAGAATGGGCCTTTAAAAAGTATCTCGGCTGAAAGTGAACGCTATTCCAACTAACAATGATAGCATCTATTTTCAATTTCGTATTTTACTTCTGAAATAAGAACTACAACTACTTTGAATCACCAACCTTCAGACCCATATATCGTAAATAACGAATCAATTCAGGAGCCTCCAACGGCTTTTAGAGAAAAACTAAAGTATTTAGGACCTGGATTTATTTTGTCCGCTTCCATAGTTGGGTCAGGTGAGTTGATTGCAACTACCGCTTTGGGAGCTAGAGCTGGATTTGTTACGTTTTGGGTGATAATTATCAGCTGTCTTGTCAAGGTTGCAATTCAGGTTGAGTTTGGAAAACATGCCATACATAGTGGGGAGACAGTAATGACGGTCTTTAATCGCCTTCCGGGAATAAGGTTTGGGAAAGCGCATTGGACCGTTTGGTCTTGGTTGTTACTTATGTCGGTAAAGATTCTTCAAGTAGGAGGCATTGTAGGTGGGGTCGCACTCGTCTTAAAAATCGCCTTTCCTCAGACGCACTTGGTATTCTTGTCATTTATAGTTGCCACGATGGCCGCTTTATTGACCTTTAAAGGGTACTATAGATTCATTGAAAAGGCCTCAATACTTATGATGGTTTTCTTTTCAGTATTTACCATTGGGTGTCTGATTTCTCTTCAGTTCACACCTTATGTTTTGACTTGGACTGATATATTTTCGGGTCTTCGATTCGAACTTCCTGCTACTGCAGTTGCAGTTGCAATTGGTGCTTTTGGGATTACAGGCGTCGGTGGTGATGAGATCATCTACTACAACTATTGGTGCATTGAAAAAGGGTATGCTGCAAAGACAGGTGTGCGGGATGATAGTGAAGCCTGGAAAGCGAGAGCAAAAGGGTGGATCAGCGTAATGTATCTCGATGCAATTGTGGCTATGATAGTTTATACTGCAGTAACGGCAGCATTTTATCTTTTGGGAGCGGCAGTCCTTCACAGAATGGGCGTAGTCCCTGAAGGGAATCAGACTATTGAAGTACTCTCAAACATCTATACTGAATCTTTGGGTCCGTGGGCGAGGGTTGTATTTCTTATTGGTTCATTTATAGTTCTTTTTTCGACTTTATTTGCGGCTCTGGCGTCTTGGATTAGGGTATTTGCAGACGCTTTTGGCAAGGTCGGTTGGATCAACTTTGAGAACCAAAATGAACGCAATCTGACGATGGCTAAACTGGCCTGGTTTTTTCCTTTTGCTTGGGCAATTGCATATCTAATTGTTAAAATGCCCGTATTTATGGTCCTTTCAGGAGGCATTGTTGGCTCAGTTATTTTATTTATAGTCGTTTATGTAGCTTTAGTGATGAGGTACAAGCGATTACCGGCATCATTAATTCCGGGTCGCTTTTATGATATTATTTTTTGGCTTAGCGCAATAGCGATTGCCATGGTAGGAATTTATAGTCTGATCAAATTGCTTTGAATTGGCTATTGTATCTTCTGTAGTTTGAAGAAAAAAGTTAGAATTATCGCTGCGGCAACTATCAGAATATTTTCTTTCTCTATCTTTATCCCGTTAACGTTAACGGGCAACCTACGTTTTTCTTCTTATCATTGAGAAAATGGCTTAGTCAACAGAGATTAGCGATAGCAGTAAGTAGTCTAAATAATTGAGAATAATTAAATTGCCGTTAGTTCGGCAAATCAAGAATTGGAATTTTAAAGTAGGAAACAATGGGAAAAGTAGTGACATTCGGAGAGATCATGCTAAGGTTATCTCCTCCTGGTTTTAAGAGGTTTTCGCAAGCAGATGCATTTGAAGTGATCTACGGCGGAGGAGAATCTAACGTAGCAGTTTCACTAGCGAATTATGGCGTTGATGTAGAATTCGTTACCCGATTACCAAATAATGATATAGGCCAATGTGCGCTCATGGAAATGAGAAAACGAAATGTCGGAACAGATCATATTATATATGGTGGTGATCGACTAGGAATTTACTTTTTAGAAACAGGTGCCGTAAGTCGAGGAAGTAAAGTAGTATACGATAGAGCTGGAAGTGCCATGGCAACTATTCAGAATGGAATGGTCGATTGGGAGAAAGTGTTCCATGGAGTCGATATTTTTCATTGGACTGGAATAACGCCTGCCATCTCTCAGGGAGCTGCGGATGCCTGTTTGGAGGCTATCAAAGCAGCCAATCAGCTTGGAGTTACCGTAAGCACAGATCTCAATTACCGCAAGAATTTGTGGAAGTATGGGAAGAAGTGTTCCGATGTGATGCCCGCATTAGTGGAAGGTTGTGATATCATCTTAGGAAATGAAGAAGATGCCGAGAAGCATTTCGGTATACATCCAGCATCCGTGGATGTTACAGATGGAGGGAGTATGGATGCAAAGGCTTATGAATCTACTTGCATCCAGTTGATGGAGCGGTTTCCAAGAGCGAAGAAAGTAATCACAACACTTAGAGGTTCAATCAGTGCATCTCATAATACTTGGTCTGGTGTACTTTATGACGGGGAATCATTCAAGTATGCACCGACATATCAGATCACTCATATTGTGGATCGAGTAGGAGGAGGAGACAGTTTTATGGGAGGATTGATATATGGATTACTTACCTTTCCTGAGGATGATCAGAAAGCGTTGAATTTTGCCGTTGCAGCCTCATGTTTGAAGCATACAATTATCGGAGATGCGAATTTGGTTACGGTAGAAGAAGTTGAAAAACTGATGGGAGGAGATGCAAGTGGAAGAGTAAGTAGGTAAAGCCTTATAATTATATGAATGATTAAAAAATAGAGCCTTGTTTTAAAGCTTGAGAATTATATCTTGTAACTGATATCTTGAAATTAATCTTACGAGTCTTAAACAAGTAGATCAATAATTTGGAATAAAAGAAATTAGTATAATGCGATTTACAAGAATAGAAGTAGCAACGAAGATGAAGGAAACTGGAATGGTTCCTTTGTTCTATAATAGTGATCTGGAATTATGTAAAGAAGTAACTGCCGCATGTTATCGTGGAGGATCTCAATTATTAGAATTTACAGCGCGAGGAGATTTTGCCCATGAAGTCTTTAGTGGTCTAAGCAAATACATAGCTGCAGAGTTGCCAGATATGGCAATAGGAGTAGGCTCTATTACAGATTCAGGTCAAGCCTCTCTGTATATGGCAATGGGTGCAGATTTTATAGTTACGCCTACTTTGAGAGAAGACATCGCTATCGCTTGTAATCGTCGAAAAGTACTTTGGTCTCCAGGTTGTGCGACGTTAGGAGAGATCTCACGTGCAGAAGAATTGGGATGTGAGATTGTAAAGTTGTTTCCAGGAGCAACCTATGGAGCTGGCTTTGTGAAAGCAATCAAGGGACCTTGCCCATGGACAAGCATTATGCCTACCGGTGGTGTTTCTACAGAACGCGATAATCTCAAAGCTTGGTTTGATGCAGGAGTAACTTGTGTAGGGATGGGATCTAAGTTAATATCTAAGGAATTAGTCCAAAGTCGAGACTTCGTAAAGTTAGAAAATAATGTTCGCGAGACTTTGGCATTGATTAAAGAATTGCGGAGGTAAGATTGTCGTTTTGGTTTCGCTGCACCACCTCATTTATCTTCGAATTATGGTAATTGAGTGCAGCCGAAATAAGCAATATTCATAAACCTAGTAATTGCAGCTTCGATTCAACTCAACCAGTAAAAGATTTTAATCAAGATTATTGAGCGTAGCTGAAATAATCTAATACCCTTGTTTCTTGAAGTCTTTGGTCCCAGCCATTATCACCACACTTTCTAAATTATTTTCAAGTGGAGTTATAGGACATGAGAATCCATCTCTATAAGCACAGTAAGGATTATAGGCTTCATTGAAGTCGATAGTTATTTGATCTCCTTCGGGGATCGTAAGATTGATATATCGACCTCCGCCATAGGTAGATTGGCCAGTGGACCCATCATAGAATGGAAGAAATAAAAGTTTCCTAAAGGCAGGGTTATCAGAGAGATCCTGACTTTGATAGACATTTAGTTGCAAGGATTGCCCCTTTAGTTTGAATGTAAGAATACCATACTGGCGGTATTTTGGTTTTCTGCTGGTAGTGGTTGTCATTTCGAATATTCGAGCATCTGGAGTCCGTTCTAATTTAGCTACTACTTTATACGCTGCATCATAAGAGAAGAATTCGAGTCCTTTAAATGTCTCTCTGTCTCCTGGGGTAAGAGGAGAGGTTACGGAATCTGTAAAGCGATCATTTTCACTAACTTGCCAGGAGGTTAGCGTGCTCTTAGAAAGTCTTTTAGAAGGAGCACAAGAAATCGATAGTCCAATAAGCAGGAAGAATATCCAATAAGTTGAGATTTTCATCAATTCGATTTAGTTGTGATAATAATACAAACAATTATAATAAGTGAATTAAGAATTGGGCTGATTGACGAGAAAAACTGCCCCGACGATAGCGTCAGGATTTACAACTTGATAATCTGGTCATGATGAACGCGCTCGAAGAGTCGAGTATCTGGGAATGATTACGGAAGTAAAGCAACAGAAGAAAAGGAGCCTCCGAAGAGGGTGGGTTGGTTTTTCTTTCTGCCGGCCTTACGAGGCGGGTTCCTAGCCATAGCTATGAATGAACGAATGATCTCGAAGAGTCGAGCTAATGCGCTCGAAATGAGAGAGCCTCGAAGAGGACGAGCTTGCAAACTGAAGCTAATAGCTGTCAAAAAAGTTGTTTGTAGTCATCTTGTTTGATTCTTAAATCATTTCTAAGACTGTTTTTTAATTCACTTCACTATCTTACCCCCATGATCGTCGGAATAGGAGGTGTCAGCCGAGCAGGAAAAACAACTTTGGCTAATTTAATGGCAAAGTTATTCTTGGCAAGGGGTAAGTCTGTTGGCATCATTCATCAAGACAAATATGTCCATGAAGAAAGCGCCCTCCCGCGTATTCGAGATAGCGTTAATTGGGAGCATCCAAGTTCGATTCGGATAGAGGATTTTCGGGAAGCTATTGTTGATGCTGAAAAAGAGAATGACTTAGTAATAGCAGAGGGGTTATTATGTTTTTATAACCCCGAAATAACCGATCTAATGGATCGCAAAATATTAGTAACTATCTCAAAGGATACTTTTCTCGAACGGAAGAAAGAAGATCTCCGATGGGGAAGTGAACCAGATCCTGATTGGTATATGGAGCATATATGGCATAGTTACCTGAAGTATGGAAAGCCTCAAACAGCCGAATATTTTACAATTAATGGTAATCAGTATTTCGACTTGATTACTGTCGTTCAATATATATTACATAGCGGAGAGTCCAATTAAGTTTGACGGCTACTTATCATATATTGAAATACATAGCCCAAACCCGCAAGTATAAATAATCCTCCGGCTATCAAACCCAATGAATCTTCTCCACCTGCTGCGAAAATTTGTAGTAATCCTGCTGCGAAGAAGAGTGCAGCGATAATCCATACTTTTTTTTGATCTTTCATTTGTCAATTTATTACATCATTAATCTATACTGAACGCAGTAGGCGAATCTGATATAAGCATCTGTAAACCTTTAAAATAGTGGTGCTTACGATTTGTCTTTACGGATTTTATTGCTGAATATATTACTCCTTTTTCAATGAATTGATATGAGCATAAAGGGCTAAATCGAGAGTGAGGGCTTATGAATATTGACGAAGCTCATTTTGTAGTTTCATAGCCATAGCTATGGCACAAAAAATAGCTAGAGCCTGGCTGCCGGTCAGGCAGGTTCAATGTTCATAATGCTTTACTCGGAGATAGTCATTGTATGCTTAAATCACTTCAATATTATATAATCAATCTGAGCGGATCTTATGGATTCATTCAGAGTGGGAATTCGTTTATTTCTAATTTGTTTATAGGCTTTTAATTGCTCGTCAATTCTTTGTACTAATATATCTCTCACTTCAATGGATCCATCTGTAGGTGGAAAGTCTCCAACCTGAGTTAGAGAGTTGAGGTGGGCTAATTTATTTGTTAGCTTAATTGGAAAATTTAGGGGGTCTTGACGACTCTGATTCTTAGTCTGATAGAGTTCATTTTCTATTAGAGTAAGTGAACTGTCAATCTCCGTAATCTCAGTAACGATTGATTCGTGATCTTCCACAAGGTCTTTATACTTAGCAAGGGAGGATTTGATCTCTCTAATTTCAATGATAGCCTCATGCGATTCTGTAACTTTACTGTTGATACTTTGGATAAAGTCAAACTGAGCTTGGTAGTCAGACTGATTAAGTGGAAGGGTAGGGTCCGCCTTTATAGTAAAGTCTTGCATCAACTCCGCGCCATTATGCCTCATTTTTATTTTATAATTTCCTGGTACGGCAGGAGGTCCGTTTAAAGAGCCCCACCAAAAGATCATACCATCGAATTTCTTGGCATCAGCATATTTCATACTCCAATTCCATGTCTTAGGTCCCGTTTCGATATCTTCTAATTTGAGAGACTTCTCTTCTGCATGAGTGCTGAACTCTTGAATGGTGTTGTTATTCATGTCCAGAACGATAAATTTTAAGGTGTCTTTCTCGTTCCATTCATTCAAATTGTAATGTACAGTAACGCCTCCAGGATGATTGGTTCCCGCTGTTTTGTTTTTCTTGTTTTGCGAACTTTCATACCTCCAACTATCAATAGGCTTATATAAGATATCCTGATTTTTGTTTTCTAATTTAAGTGCTTGATGAAGTACTGTTAGATCATCTATAATCCATAGTCCACGACCTTGAGTTGCAGCAATTAGATTATTATCTTTTATAGTAAGATCTGTAATAGGAACAATAGGAAGGTTTAATTGCATCGGATACCATTGTGCACCATCATTATAAGAGATGTACATTCCAGTTTCAGTACCGGCATAGAGTAAGCCATCTATTTCTTTATCCGCACGTACTGCTCTTGTAAAGTGATCATTAGGAATTCCATTTACAATTTTCTTCCACGACTTACCAAAGTCAGTAGTTTTATAAATGTAAGGTTTGAAATCCCCAGCTTTATAGAGTGTTCCTGCCACATAGCATGTTCCAGCATCTTGAGGATCTGGATCTATACAATTGATCATTAACCATTTCGGCATTGTAGAAGGTGTCACATCCGTCCACTCACCACCTCCATTTTGAGATACGTGAATGAGTCCATCATCAGAGCCAGTCCAAAGAACGCCTTCTTGCACTGGTGATTCCGCAGCTGCGAATATGGTACAGTAATATTCTACTCCCGTATTGTCTTGGGTGATTGGACCACCCGAAGATTTTAATTTATCAGGATCATTACGAGTTAAGTCTGGTGAGATAATTTCCCAAGACTGACCTTCATTCGTTGTCTTGTGAAGGTGATTAGATGCCGTATAGAGGACTTTAGGATTGTGTTGGGAGAAGAAGATGGGAAAGTTCCACTGAAATCTATACTTCATGCCTTCGGCTCCATATCCCATGGGATTGTCTGGATACACATTAATTGCTCTTGTTGTATTTAGATGATGATCCTTTCGCGTAAGGAATCCTCCATAGCTTCCGCCATAGACGATGTCAGGATTTAGAGGGTCGGCAGCTATGTGCGCAGACTCACCTCCAGCAGTTGAAGACCAATCATCTTGTGTTATAGAATTACCATGACTACGATGCCTTATTCTAACAGTACTATTATCTTGTTGGGCGGCCAATATGCGATATGGGAAGGCATTATCAGTTGTAACTCTGTAGAATTGTGAAGTAGGTTGGTTATGGTATGTACTCCATGTCTCTCCACCATCATAGGATATTTGTGCACCACCATCATCTCCTATAATCATGCGTTGAGGATCTTCAGGAGCGATCCAGAGATCATGATGATCACCGTGGGGAGCATTGGCACTCTTAAATGTCTTTCCTCCGTCTACTGATGAATGATAACTAACATTGACTACGTAGAGTTTATCGTGATCCTGTGTATCCGTATATATTCTGGTATAGTACCAAGCTCGTTGCCGAAGTGCTCTACTATCATTTGTCTTTTCCCATGTTTCTCCTCCATCATCAGATCTATAAACACCGCCATTTTCATTTTCTATTAAGGCAAATATGCGATCTCCATCTATGTGGGAAACAGCAACACCATTTATACCCCAAGTTCCTTTAGGTAATCCCTTATTCCCAGTTATTTCAGTCCAAGTCTCCCCCGAGTCCGAGCTTTTCCATAATCCGGAACCATCACCACCACTATTAAGACTATATGGAGTTCTGTTTACACGCCAAGATGAGGCAAACATTATTCTTGGGTTACTTGGATCCAGACATAAGTCCACGAATCCTACCTCATTACTAATGAATAGTTTCTTTTCCCACGTCTTTCCGCCATCAGTACTTTTATAAAGACCTCTTTCAGCATTTGGGGCAAATAGATTCCCCATTGCTGCGGCATATACGATATCTGGATTTGTAGGATGAATCCGAATTCGAGAGATGTGCCGTGTATTTTCTAAACCAATAGATTCCCATGTTCTTCCAGCATCAACACTTTTCCAGGCGCCATAGCCATAAGAGACATTTCCGCGTACTGTCTTCTCACCACCTCCGACATAGATTACATTATTATCAGAAGGAGCAACGGCGATAGATCCGATAGACCCACCAAAGTAACCATCGGATAGATTCTCCCAAGATCGACCTCCATCAGCGGTCTTCCAGACACCACCTCCAGCAGCACCAAAGTAAAATAGATTCGGTTTGCCGGGCACTCCTGTAACGGCACAAGATCTTCCCCCTCGAAATGGACCAATATTTCTCCATTCCATAGAAGAATAGTAGGACTCAAGAGGGGATTCAGATGTTTGACCAGAACTGGTCGTAGGAATTAAAAAAATACAAAATAGAGAAATAATAATACTGAAAGCTCGCATGTACTTAGGTTGGGTTTAACAAAAATAAATATAGGGAAAGGGATGAATAAGTAAGGCAAAATGCTTCATTGTATCCGAAATGAATACGAAAATTCATGTTTTTTATCAAGCGCCAAGGCAAAAACAATGAAATGATATAAGAATTAGGCTGATCGACGAGCATATTAACCCTGACCTAAGAGTCGGGATTTTCAACTCGATAGTCAGGACATGACTGAAAGATCTCAAAGAGTCGACTATAGCAATGCTCGAAGAGAAGGAGGTTTGGAAGAAGGTGTGTTTACTTTCTTTCTGGGTGGGTTCATAGCCATAGCGAGACAACCACGATTGACAAATGTTAATGTCAATCTTTTTGCGCCTGTGCAGAAAGGGTAAAAAGCTATAAAATTGGTTGATTCCTTTTAGGGCCAGAGTAAATGAAGGAGATTTCAAGTTCTGAGTGTGCAGTTACTCATAGCTATTGGATGAACGAATTATCTCGAAAAGAGAGCGTCTCGAAGTGGGTGGGCTTGTAAGCGGAAGTCTGTCGGGCGGGCCCGTATTTGGATGTCGATGATTTATTCCTGTTCATCATGTTTAGTTTTTTTATCACTTCTGGATATCAGGCGCACTATTTGTATTCATACGGGTAGAGTTCCAGATCGAAATTTTTCGAAGGTTCTCAGAGATATGTTTTACGAATGCTCTATTTGTCAATAATGATATAAGTCTTTGATAATCAACAGAATATGTATAAAATAAATACTCTCTAAATGCATATATTTTTATTTTATCATATGAAAGGCAGTTTGGCAAAATACTTGGTGTAGTGAGTATGAATAATAGTATCTGAAATAGATGGATATGAACTATACCACTATTACGAGAAGCAAGAATATGATGTATTTAAACCCAAGATCAATGAATCAGGCCCGACTAACCCGAGGGTTCGCTATTATCCTTTTCCTCGGAAGCGGATGGATAAGCGGATTTGGAGAAACAGCAAGCGCAGTAACCTGCCTTTGTGATGGATCAGGGTCAGACAGTCAGAATTATAACAACACCTACAACACTGTTGTAATAGCTCAATAATTATGATTAGAGTTAATCACATAAAAAAAAATGTCAACGCTAAACAATAACATAATGAACCATATTTTAAATAAATTAATATTATTGTTTTTTACTGTATTTATGTTTATTCCGAAAGGATATTCACAAAATAACGCAGACCCTAGAATTGGAATTATAATAAATCCACCAAGTGTATCTCAAGGTTCTATAGGGGCCTTGACTGCTATGGTTGGTAATTCTGGTAACGGAACGATAGTTGCAAATTCATTACGAGTTACTATTAGTGTTGGCGCCAATGCTGAAATTATAGGAGTGACCCCAGGAAGCGATTTACGTTGGAGTCAATTGAGCTTAACAACTGGTGCTGCAAACACAATACAACTAACAAATACAGGTGGCGGTTTTGGTTCATTTGATGTTGGAAGTATTTTGCTCACTGTACAGGGTAATGTGGTGAGTGTTCCTGATTTGATTTCAGGAAACAT
>JBLIDB010000081.1:0-19462 GCA_047634015.1 Saprospiraceae bacterium | reverse complement strand
CAGTATAAGTAAGTACAATCGTATCTTTTCCTCCTATAGCAACTATAATTACTTCAGGACCTGAAAGAGGAGATATTATCTCATCAGCTTCGTCCCAAGTTATAGTATAATTACTGCCATCTGAAATAATTAAGTCAATATCAGCTGTATCTCCTAGGCATATTCTATTAGGTGCATCAACTTCCAATTGCAAGTCTTTCATATCCAACATATGTTGCGCTACATTACTTTCACAAGCCCCTGCAGTTCCTCGTAAGTATATAATGCCCGTTTCGCCCAAATCAGCCGTTACCGTATCCGCTGTGGAAAGTATAGCGCCAAATTCTGGGTCCAATGACCATTCCAGATTAACGGAATTAATATTAGCATTTGCTGTGGCGAAAAATGTTCCAGTAGTAGTAGAACATGATTCAGAATCACCTTCAATACCTACAATAAGTTCATCGCTAACCGGAACAACCACTGTGAATGTGGATACACACCCATTTGAATCAGTAACCTGATAAATAAGCGTAACTTCAGTAAGCCCATCAAGAGGCACTACATCGATATTTGGAGAGGTGAGATCCTCTGTAGTAATGTTATCACTTGCGGTCCATAGGATATTCACATCAACTGAATCTGGAATTATTAACGAAACCGAACCTTCATTATTAATACAAGTATTAATAGGTGTTACATCCGCAACTATACCATAATCATCCTGCTCTAAAGTTATAGAGGCTTCATTGCTTCCACAAAAACCGGAACTCTCCGCCCTAACATATATGGTGATAGGAGAAGACTCGAACGGAATATCTACAGTAGTTCCTGTAGCTATTATTGTACTAAAGTTCGGATCTAAAGACCACTCATATTCCGTTTCACCTTCGTTGCTATTGTTCTGAGCTGTTACTGTTGCTACCCCGCTGCATATCTCTCCAGAAGTAATCTCAATATTAATAAGATCATCGATAGATTGGATATATATAGAATCTGTAACTGAAGCGCTGCCATTACTTACAGTAAGATAATAATACCGTGATTCTGTTGGTGAGATTCTTGGATTAGATCTATCATTTGGATCATCAAAAATCAACCCTTCTTCTGGACCCCAAGTATATGTCCATTCGCTATTAGGGGTTGAAACAATAAATGAAGTATCACCTAAACAAACACTAATCGTATCTTTTGAAACGAAAGTAATTGAAGGCATTATATCAAGATCTATAAACCTTGTAATCTTTGTAGTACAACCATCCGTATCTACAATAAATATACGGATTGTAGCAATTGAAGTAGGATTGAATGTAGCGGATATATCCATTCCACTTCCATTAAACATTTCACTATCAGTAGTAATCGTCCAGTAGACAGAATCGATATCGAATTGCTCAGCTAATTCTTCCCAATTAACAGGCACTATTATTGAAATTGTACCATCATCATTTGTAGTTACTTCTGGCGTAATTACAAGAGCCTCATCAAGAGCAACTGGATCAATTCCTATAGGAGTCACATATACACTATCAATTATGTGACAAGCTCCATTCGTAACTGTAACATACCAATATCCTTCTCCTGTCGGACTCAATGAGGGATCACTTGGACTATAAGGGCTTGAAGTATTTACTTGATCTGCAGGTGACCAATCATAGTCAAAGGCTTCACTTCCATTAATAGTGGGAATCGTACCTCCGCTTCTACAGATTTTGATCGTATCAACTCCAAAATCAAATTCTGGAAACATATCCACTATTACAAGTACATCTGCTTCTGCTGTATTAAATCCATCTGTGGCGGTAACTGTGTACAAAGTCGTCTCTGAAGGACTTGCAACAGGATCATTCTGTAATGTATCATCACTGAACGTTAAATCCCTTGTTGGTGACCAAGTATAAACCACGCCATCAGGGGCACTATTAAATAACGCTATTGATTCTCCGATGCATAATCTAACAGTATCCCCGACTAAGTCGATAGGAGGTTTAGAAATCAAATCATCAAGCGCTACCATCTTCATTACCTGCGCAGTACAGCCACTCGTTGATGTTACTGTATGGGATACTTTAATAGAATCCATACAATCAATTTCAGTCTCAACAACATTTCCAAATAGAGGAATAGTTATATCTCCAGCTAAAATTTCCCATTTATAAGATTCAATAGTTAAATCTTCATTGGGCTCTATAGCTGTCGAAAAGAATCTTACGGTTTGTTTCCCATCAACACAATTTGTAGCGCTACCAACAAAATCAAAAGTCAATTCGCTATTAAATACTGCAATTTCCTTAGAAATAGAAACTTCACAATCTGTTTCAGGATTTGTAGAGCTTAGCGTTACAGTATAAAACCCATCCTCAGGATAGGTAAAAGTCGGTGATTCTTCAGTAGATTGAAATTCAACATCTGAGGATAGTGCATTAAAATTCCATGTAAATCTAGAATTATTTCCAGAGGTATTATTAAATGTAACGGTTAATCCACCACAAGTAACCGCTGGCACTTCGAAATCCAAATCAGCAACATCTTGACAAGCTCTAACATTATATTCAAAGTTTCTTCGCACCTTAGAAAGTACTTTTCCATCTCTCCATTCGACAACTAAAATTCCAACCAAGAATTGACCTACAGTATTAGGCGTTGCGGTAACAGTACCTGTTTTCGGATCTACTCTAAGTGGCTCTCCTCCTAACAAATTGTCCAATCCATAACCGGCTGCCCATTCTATAGTATCATAACTTGGTCCAGGCGGCGGCACAGGCTTTGGTCTATCTTCCGAAGCACCTGAATGAGGTGTGTATAGCATATATGAAAGAGAATCTCCATCTCTGTCCACGGCTATATGATCAAAAACCACAGGCTCATTAACACAAATCACCATTTCAGGCCAATCTTGAAAAGCAGGACTACTGTTACAAGTATTAAGCGTTGTCTCTGTCAGACAAACGAAACTTGTATTTCCTGTATTTAAAGGTTCTACTATGTTATTTAATGTCACATTTCTACAACATCTTTGATAACCAAGTACGTATCCCCCTTCTCTAAAAGGCAGATATACTGTTGCTACATAACGTGCCTCAGTTACACAAACCTCTCCACCAAAATATCCGCAAGCAGGTCTGCTGGGATAAATAGTGTCCGTCTGACTGATAGGCATTTCTATCATTCCAAACTTCCCTAGATAATCCAAAGGATTACCCCTAAAATCAAATATTCCTACATAAGCGGGATCATCAAACTGGGCATCGTCTGCTCCATTTATGCAATCTCTTCTTACAATTAGATCCACTTGATAGAAGTCATTACCTAGGCATTCGAAGGTCATATCAGTGCCAACAATATGCGTAGCATATAAGTCTGAATGCGTTATGCTGCATAACATAGCCGTAACCATCAGAAATAGATTTTTTATTTTACTTATCTTTTTACTCATTAGAACTTATACTTACTACGATGAGCTAATTCAATTCTATTTAATTATTAAAGTCCGCCTTCTTTTATCTCGACGATCTCAACTCTTCTTTCTCTTGATGCTTCCGGACTATAGACAGAATTTCTTCTATCGTATAAGCCATCACTAACATTATTTGGAGCCAAACTCTCTCCAAATGACAACTCTGTAATCTTAAGTTGACCACTTTCGATAAATGGAACCAGAACGCCATTAGCAATGGTCCTAAGTTCATTCCGAACAGCAATAAGCCTTCTCTGACTTAATGCCAAATTATATCGTGTATCTGCTCTTGGAGATGCAAATCCTCTTAACGAAAGATCAAAGGAATATCCATCTTGTAATTGACCCGTCATATAATCAAGGAATCGTGTGAATCGATCAAAGCCGCCCTTTACATCAATTTCAAAGAATTCATCAACTCTTGCTGCCGCCAACTCCCTATCACCAATTTTTACTTTACTCGAATAAATCTCTTTGAAATCTTGTTTCGTCAAGATATATTCATCAAAAGTCTCAGAGTACACACGACTTGTTATTAACTTATCAGACTTCAAATCAGGGTGATCATTATCAAAATACAGGGCAAGTGGCAAGTAAACGTTTAAGTCTCTTCTCACTAAGTAAAGCTTCTTTACAATTATACCTGATCCATCGTTATCCTTCGCTACGAATTCAACAGAATCACTGTAATATCTATCTCTACTGGCCTCTACTTTATAACTATGTCCCGGTACAACATTAAATAAGAAGTCATTACCGCTATCATTCTTGATAACTACTTCTTGGATAGTGCCATCTGTTAGATCAATAAGTCTAACAGTTGTACCTTTCAATATTTCTTGTGAGATATCATCAAATGTGAATACTTGCAGATCCAGGCTGGTTCTCTTCAAATAAATCCTCTTCGTATTATCTCCTGACTTAAAGACCGTATTTGTATTGAAGAGCATTGTGTCAGTAGCATAATGTTCTTTGCTACTTACGATCATATACTCATTATTACGCTCCAGTTTGAAGATATGGTCGTTGGCTATATCATTCGTAATCTCGTTAAGTATAGTCCCCGTTTCTACAGCAACCAATTTAACAGTTACACCTTCTAAACTATCTAAAGACTTGGCATCGAATGTCAGAGCGTTTAAATTTATCTCAATGTCAGAGATGTCAGCTTTGTAAATATCATAACAACATGATTTATTAAGCTCATCTATATATTGAGAGCCAACCCTATTAGATGAGAACAAAGCTTTCTCTCCATCTTCATTTAGAGAATAGAAAACATCATTATAACTGCTATTAGTAGGAGCCATTAAATTCTCTGGCTTACCGTAAGATCCCTTTTTACTTGCACTCCTAAAAACATCAAATCCACCAAAAGTGGTATAGCCATCTGAACTAAAGTATAGTACTTGGGAATTATTATGAAGAAAAGGAGAAATATCATCTGAAGCAGTATTAACCGAAAGGTTCTTGGGCGTACCATAAGTATCCCCAGCCTCTAAAGACACTGACCATATATCTAACTTTCCTTTCCCGCCTTCTCTATCGGAAACGAAATAGAGTATTTCATTTCCCGATTGTTTGTCAAATCCTATATTGGGTTGTGTATTCGTTACACTATCCATATTAATTGGTGAAGGAAGCAATAGTGCTACTCCAAGCGAACCATCACCGTTGACATCTCTTGCATAAATATCACATCTAATTTCTCCAACTTCTATGTATTCACAAATAGTGTAATACATTTTGGACCCTTTCAAATTATACGTCGTGTGAGCTGTATGCAGGTTACTACTATTTAGTCCTTCTTGAAGTTCACCAGAGGTCCCTCCTACTTCTGTAGTAAGAATCTTCGAAATAAATCTATTGCCGTATTTTTTTCTATCCTCTGGCAGGTATGCCACAGAAGAATACACTACTTCATCTCCATTTATGGTCGCTCCTATCTCAGAATATGCCGTATTAATTGTTCCCTCAAATAGAGATACTTCTACAGATTCTTCAGGATTATTAATCATTTCCGCCGCCCAGTCTATTGCGGAGATTTCTTTTTGAGCTTTTGTTGTAACAAATGAGTCATCACCTTCTTCTGTGCTTAAATACATCTCATAGCTGCGCTTCGCCATATCATATTTACCCTGATCTTGCTGCATTTGTGCTAACCAATAAGTGGCCTTAGGATAGGCACTTTCACTATCCATACCCATAACGCGTTTATAGTAATCTTCTGCTAACTCATATGATTGAAATTTACGTGCACTTTCCGCAATCATGTACGTCATCTCAATATCCGTACTATCAAAATCTATGGCTTCTAGATAGAAACTAAGCGCACTATAGTAATCTCCATTGTCATAAGCGCTTTCTGCAGCTTCGACCCAAGCACGCTGGGTCTGACCAAAGGCACACGTCACTGACAGAAGTAATATTAAGTATATGTATGCTATTCTCATGCTTATCTTAACTTTAGAATATTGGACACACTTTAACCTTCTCAAGAGGTCTCACATCAGTGATAATGTAATTGAAATGTAATTCGAATGATGTCGGCCGATGGCCTAGCGCATTAACTGCGCTAAAATCCCTTACGTTAACATCATAATTCGCCGAGACATAAATATTTTTGTACTGAATTGCAACTACTGGAAATAAGGCACTACTTGTTCTATAACCTACTCCTAAGTGAAGTTCAGTTTCTTTCCCTCTGCGCTGATTCACGTAAATCTTGCCTAAAGCTCCTACAACAAACTCAGTATAGTCTCCTTGAAACTGCGCTAATACATCCAGCTGTATATCAACCTTAGAGGTCAATTGAAATGATCCAACACCCGTTAGAGAAATTCTTCTTGGCATCTTAATGCTATTATCTCCTCCAGGATTGGATTCTATAATACTAGTATTGGGTTCAATAAGATGAAAAACACCCACTCCAAGATCTAATTTTGTTCGCTTAGATTTTTGCCATCGATAGTTCAATCCAATTCCGTTATCTATGAAACCTGTACTTCGAGTATCCAGCTGCTCTCCAATCGGAAGATTAATATCAAACCCAACACCACTCCATTGATTGTCCCAAGTAAGTGAAGTTGCATCAAAATTTCTATTGGCATATCCGACCATAGCTCCGATCGTGAACAAATTTTGCTCATTCAGTATTTTGGTCCAACTACCAGTTATATTAAAATTTGATTGACCAATACTTGTTTGGGCACCTTGACGATCATGATTTAATAGAATTCCCCCAGAGAAGAAATATTTTTGTCCGAATTTCGGGTACCACTTACGATCAAAGGAACCACTAAACGTAGTCCAAGGAACAGGCACAGAGCTCCATTGGCTGCGGTAGCTTAGATTTATTCTTTTATCGCCGTTAAAAATCCCTGTTTTGCCCGGATTGACATTCAAAGGACTATTATAAAACTGCGAATAATGTATATCCTGAGCGCTAATTGCTCCAGCAAATAGCACTAAAAAAAGAAAGGATAGAATATTTCTCATCTCAGGCGCAAGGTTTCGTTCATAGAATTATGACCGCATATAATAGCTGTCTTTCAGGGGAAGTTAGATCCAAATGTAAGGTTGCTTTTACAAGTTTCGAATACGTGTTAACCCCTAATATTCAGCAGTATACGTTCATTTCAATACGCTAAAGTACATATAAATATCCGAGATGAATAGTGTATTTATCGCATCAAAAAAATAATCTATATAGATTATTTTAATATTTACAGTCTATGAAGCTCTTTTTATCACAAATCATACGTACATTAAGCGACGTAACAATTCAGATGGGTACATCTCAATTGAACTTAATTGACAATGCTTGCCGCGCATTTATGCAATTTATAATACCGCATTTGTCAAAATTGCAAAATATTATTTGTATCTGCGGTACCGGAAATAATGGTGTTGATGGTTTATTTATTGCCTTAAAACTATCAGCACGGGGTTATCAAGTAGAAGTGGCTTCCATTGAAGGTCGAGCAATATTATCAACTCAATATCTCCAAGCTAAGGCTTCTATTATTCATTCTCAGATTCCGCTAACTACTTTTAAGCCCTCCCAAACGATTCCAGATTTACACAAATGTGATGTTATTATAGATAGTATACTGGGGAATGGCCTAAATCGACCTCTTAATGATATCTATGCACGACTTATAAAACATATAAACTCACTGAATAAAAAAATATTTGCCATAGATATTCCGTCGGGGATGAGAGCAGAAGGAGAGATTGAAGGAGAGATATTACAATGCTTTGGAACGATGGCCTTCCAGTTTCCTCGTTTATCCTTTTTTCAGAGAGAGGCAGCCCCTTATATCGGAATTTGGCAATACGGTCCGATTGGAATTTCCAATAAGTTGATTCAAGAAGCGAATTCAAAACATTTTTTGATAGATCAAGATCTCATTAGAAATTTTCTTAGAGAACGAGCATCGCATTCCCATAAAGGATCTTTCGGTCATACGCTCTTTATCGGCGGAACCATTGGTATGGCTGGAGCAATCACCCTAAGTGCTCGTGCAAGTATAAAAATTGGCAGTGGAAAGTGTACTATAATGTCCTTTGAAGGAAATCGAGAAATTAGCCAAACTCTTTTGCCGGAAGCTTCATTTCGATCAATAGAAAAGTCAGTTTCTGATTTTAGAAGACTTACAGTAGGTATTGGACCAGGTCTCGGAATCAATTCTGTGGCAGAAGCAGTTTTGCGAAACATATTAAAGAAAAGTAAGGAGCCTATGATCTTTGATGCTGACGCGTTAAATCTATTGTCCGAAAATCCAAATTTGCTACATATCGTTCCAAAGTACTCAATATTAACCCCACATACTGGTGAGTTTCATTCTCTTTTCGGGACTTATTCCTCTGATTACCAGAGATTTGAAGTGCAAGGCAAAGAAGCTATAAAACACTCCATATTTATAGTATTAAAAGGAAAGCATACAACTATAGCTTGTCCAAATGGAGATTTTTATCACAATTCAACCGGCCATGTTGGAATGGCGACTGGTGGAAGCGGAGATGTCCTCACTGGAATGATTACAGGTTTATTAGCTCAAGGACATCCACCCAAAGAAGCTGCTCTGTTAGGAGTATATCTACACAGTCTAAGTGGTGATATCGCTACCGGAAATTTGGGAGAAATGAGTTTGATGGCCTCTGATATTATTGACCATCTGCCACAGGCAATTAGTAAGCTTACAGATTAGAGAAGATGAGAAAAAAGAGAATTTGTGTGTTAACAGGTGCAGGAATAAGCGCTGAAAGCGGTATTCAAACATTTCGAGATGCGGATGGCTTGTGGGAAGGACATGATATTATGGAAGTAGCCACTCCTGAAGGGTGGAATAAAAATCGAGAACTTGTATTGAAGTTCTACAACGATAGGAGGCGTCAACTTCATGATGTAAAACCAAACGAAGGGCATCTTGAATTGATCAAACTTGAAGAAAAATATGATACAATAATCATTACTCAGAATGTTGATAATCTGCATGAAGTAGCAGGAAGCAAGCAAATAATTCACCTGCATGGAGAATTGATAAAAGTAAGAAGCGAAGGCGATGCAGAAGACATCTATGAATGGCCAGGAGATCTTGGATCCGCAGACGTGGCTACTGACGGATCTTCATTACGTCCTCATATTGTATGGTTTGGAGAAGCAGTTCCAGAATTGGAATCAGCGATTCAAGCTATAATGAGTACGGATATTATCATCATTATTGGAACCTCCATGCAGGTCTACCCCGCTGCAAGTCTTACTTCCTATTCGCCTAAGGATGCACCTATATACTATATTGATCCCAAGCCGACTATCAATCATGAGCTGAGCCTCCAAGGAGATAGACTAAATATTATTCAAGGAACTGCAGCTGAAAAAGTAAAAGAGGTAGTCGAGCTGTTGCTCGCTACCTCTTAATATTTCACTTTGAATATTTTACTTTAACTACCACACATCAAGCACCCATCTTCCATAGTGCACGCTTCGCCTTCGGGTACTTCTTCTACGACTGCCACTTCTACTGGCTCTTGATCATCGACAAATTTCTTCTGATGCTTAGCACTCAAAGTAAATTTGATTGGATCTACCGCAGCTTTTGATCTTAGATAGTACATCCCTGTCTTTAATCCTTTCTGCCATGCGTAGAAGTGCATCGATGTTAACTTCCCAAAATTAGGATTCTCAACAAAGAGATTCAAACTTTGACTTTGACAAACAAACGCTCCTCTATCTGCCGCCAGATCAATAATTGTCTTCTGGCTAATCTCCCAAACGGTTTTGTATAAGTCCTTGAGGCTCTGAGGAATATCAGGGAAATCTTGAATGGATCCATTAGATGCCATTAGGCGTTCCTTCATATCGTCATCCCACTTTCCTATTTCAATCAAATCTTTGAGAAGGTGCTTATTGACTATTATATACTCTCCTGAGAGTGTTCTTCTTGTATACAAGTTAGATGTATATGGCTCAATACACTCATTATTACCAAGAATCTGAGAAGTAGAGGCGGTAGGCATCGGTGCTAATAATAAACTATTCCTAATTCCTGACTCTTTTATTTCTGCCTTCAGCGAATCCCAATCGTACCGATCTGTAGGAGTTACATTCCACATATCGAATTGTAAGATTCCTTCGCTCGTTGGAGATCCTTTGAATGTTTCATAAGGACCATTCTTCTTAGCCAGCGAATTAGACTCTACGAGGGCTGCATGATAAATCGTCTCAAAAATATCTATGTTCAGCTGCTTAGCCACTGGCCCATCAAAAGGAGCTCGACATAATATAAATGCATCGGCTAATCCTTGCACTCCTATTCCTATAGGTCTGTGTCTAAAATTCGAATTCTCTGCTTCCTTAACAGGATAGTAATTGATATCTATAATCTTATTAAGATTACGAGTTATTACTCTCGTAACTTCATAAAGTTTTTCAAAATCAAATACTCCATCATTGATAAACTTTGGAAGAGATATTGAAGCCAAGTTACATACCGCTACTTCATCCGGAGAAGTATACTCCATAATCTCAGTACATAAATTGCTAGATCGAATCGTACCAAGATTTTTCTGGTTCGACTTTTCATTAGCAGCATCCTTATATAGTATATAAGGTGTACCTGTTTCTATCTGAGACTCAAGAATACTGAACCATAAATCCTGCGCTTTTACAATCTTCCTTGCTCTTCCTTCTGCTTCATATTGCAGATAAAGTTGCTTGTGCTTTTCACCGTAACTTTCGTCTAAACCTGGACACTCACTTGGGCAGAATAACGACCAGTCGCCATTTTCTTTTACACGTTGCATGAATACGTCAGAGATCCATAGCGCATAAAATAGGTCACGTGCACGCATTTCTTCCTTGCCGTGATTTTTCTTTAACTCCAAGAAGTCGAAGACATCTGCATGCCAAGGCTCAATATAGATAGCAAAAGCTCCTTTCCGCTTTCCGCCACCTTGATCTACATATCGAGCAGTATCGTTGAATACTTTCAGCATTGGAACGATACCGTTAGAGGTTCCTCCAGTTCCCTTGATATAACTGCCTTTTGCCCGAATATTATGAATCGCTAATCCGATTCCTCCGGCAGACTGACTAATCTTAGCACATCTTGTTAATGTTTCAAATATTCCTGGTATACTATCATCAGTAACCGTCAATAAGTAACATGAACTTAATTGAGGTTTAGGAGTACCTGCATTGAATAACGTAGGTGTGGCGTGAATAAACCACTTCTCAGACATGAGATTATAGGTTTCTACAGCCGCGTCAATATCATCAGCATGAATTCCTATTGCTGATCTCATGAGCAAATGTTGTGGGCGCTCAACGACTCGCCCGTCCATACGAAGCAGGTAAGATCTTTCTAATGTCTTAAAGCCGAAATAGTCAAAATTATAATCTCGATCATAAATAATCGCAGAATTAATTCTGTCTTTATTTTTGCGGATGACCTCTATGGTAGATTGAGCTATAAGACCAGCCTGAGCTCCTGTTTTAGGATCTATGTAGCTGAATAAGCTTTCCATTGTTGATGAGAAAGACTTGCTTGTGCTCTTATGTAAATTTGAAATCGCAATCCTAGCTGCTAACAGTGCATAATCAGGATGATATACAGCCATTGACGCAGCAGTCTCGGCTGCTAAATTATCCAGTTCAGTAGTAGCAACGCCATCATATAATCCTTGAATTACCTTTTTAGCAATTTCTATAGGTTCGATATGATTCATATCGAGGCTGTAGCATAATTTCTTTACCCTTGCCGTTATTTTGTCAAAGCTAACGAGCTCTGCTTTTCCACTTCTTTTTACTACTTGCATTTTAATATCGAATGATCGGTGTTAATAAATGGTGAGGTTGGTGGCAACAGTGATGTGTAATTTAAAAATCCTCATCAATAGAGAACACTTGGTCTTCTTTTGAAGCGAGTACGCCGGCTTTTTGATAGTCTCCAACTCTTTTTTCAAAGAAATTGGTTTTACCCTGTAGAGAAATCATTTCCATCCAAGGAAATGGGTTCTTCACATTGTATATCGCCTCATTCCCGAGTGAGAGTAAAAGTCGATCAGCAACAAACTCAATGTATTGACACATTAAATCTGAGTTCATTCCTATCAAATTTACAGGAATGGCATCAGAAACAAACTCCTTCTCTATATCAACAGCATCAGTGATAAGACCTTGGATGGTTTCCTTAGGTAATTTCTGTTCTATATGTTGATTATACAGTAAGCATGCAAAATCACAATGCATTCCTTCGTCTCTTGAGATCAATTCATTGGAGAAAGATAACCCCGGCATCAACCCTCTCTTCTTTAACCAGAATATAGCACAGAACGAGCCACTAAAGAAAATTCCTTCTACCACTGCAAAAGCAATCAGACGTTCAGCGAATGATCCATTGTCTATCCAACGAAAAGCCCATTCGGCCTTTTGCTTTACGCAATCGAGCGTCTCAATAGCATTGAGTAAATATGTTTTCTCTTTCTGATCTTGTATATAAGTATCTATTAAGAGAGAATACGTTTCAGAGTGGATGTTCTCCATCATTATCTGAAAACCGTAGAAAAATTTCGCTTCGGTATATTGTACCTCACTGACCATGTTCTCAGCAAGGTTCTCATTAACGATTCCATCGCTTGCAGCGAAGAATGCCAGTACATGCTTTATAAAATGACGCTCATTGTCATTTAGTTTATTACTCCAATCGCTAATATCTTGATGAAGATCTATTTCTTCCGCCGTCCAAAAACTTGCTTCTGATTTTTTATAAAAAGCCCATATGTCATCATGCTCTATAGGAAATAGAACAAATCTGTTGGGGTTTTCTTTAAGAATTGGTTCGACAAATTGCGTCATGTTTAGGGTTTATTTTTTTTACAAAAGTCTCTCCCCTTTGAATTCTGTATGACAGAACTTCGGAGGAAATCAATAATAAGTTCTAATAAGTGCGTAAAAACGATTTCTAAAGGGTTACTCACAACACCTCTTTACCTCGGTTGGAAACACAGCACAAATAAATGCAAAAAAGTAGTAATACGTCGGACTGGAGCACGTAGAGTTACCAACACCATGTTGGTAAAATTGCTAACACATTACAAATCAAGGACATACGTTTTCTACCAAAAACGCAAGATGTGGAAAAGTCTCGCAAGTCGTTGATAATCTGTGATAAACACTAAGCGGTAAATCGTAATATATAATTTAGATATTGTCTTTACGTCTGAAAAAAGCGATTAAGACAACTGAAAGGATAAGTGACAGAAGGATTAGTAAATACGCTGTCGCAGGATGTTCTTCCATAGGTAATGTGACATTCATTCCATAGAAACTAAACACTATAGTCGGGACCATTAAGACAATAGTTATCGTGGTAAGTCTATGGATGATAACATTTAGGTTGTTAGAGATAATTGATGCATAAGCCTCCATTGTGCTACTCAATAGATTGGTATGAACGTTCGCCATTTCGAGAGCTTGACTATTATCAATAATTATGTCTTCGAAAAGATCTTGATATTCTTCATTACTCCGCACGTTAAGAAAATCTGTACGTTTCATTTTTTGCTTCAATAGATCATTATCACTAAGGGAGTTCAACATATAGACCAACGACTTTTCGATTTTAAGTAGTTGCCGTAATTCTCTATTCCGACTGGAGCTATAGAGTTCTTTCTCGATAACATTTCTCCTCGAATTCAATTTCTTTAGTACGTCAAGGAATTGCAATACCGTGTATTGGAATATTTGAAGTACAAATCTTCGTTGATCTGCAGGATCAAAATTGCGGACGCGCTGTTGAAGAAAACGATCTATAACCTCATTCTCTGTAGAAGAGATGGTTATCGTTTTATCAGCTTTCATAATGATACCAATAGGTGCTGTTATATATAAGGCGTCACTTTCCTTCTCATCACTATTAATCACTGGCACATTTATTACTATGAGTCTTACTTCATCTTCCCTTTCATATCTCGAACGCTCGTCGATATCTAAAGAGTCAATAAGGAAATCTAAGGGAATATCTTCAGACGAGGCAAGGTGCTCTAATTCTGCATTGTCCAATGGAGAGGTGACATGTATCCATGGGGCTGCACCATCCATTACGGACTGTAACTTTCCATCATACTTCTGATAATAGGTTACCATAATCTAACAGCCTTAAAAGCTTCAGTCTTAACAAATCAAAAATCGGCCCAAAAAGTAGAATAAGACTTGGCAATGACAAGTAATATCTAAAGAAGTTGCTAAATCTTTCTTCCTTCTACTTACCCTAACAACGGGAAAGGTTTTAAATTCCTAATGACAACGCTTCACATCATCTATTCTCGTCTAATATCCTCCACGTTTGTATCTAAGTAATAGATGCACAAGTTGTACATTTGCGCTCTTTTTATAGTTCTGCGAGGAAGAGCTCTATATTTAGAGAAAAAGAGTAGTGAATTCTTCTTCGCATTAATACTTGAGAAATAAATGGATCGTAAGCAACTCATAGGTATGGCACTGATATTCCTCATCTTAATGATGTGGAGTTATCTTAATCAACCTACTCCAGAAGAAATAGAAGAAGCAAAGCGCCAGAAAGCGCAAATCGAGCAAGTCGAATCAAAAACAGAAGAAGAGGTTATCGAAATGCCTGTAGAAGCTCCTGTTTTAGACTCTGCTATTGTAGCCGCAAATGCAAGCCAGTACGGAATCTGGGCTCCTGTCCTAAGTGGACAATCTGAGAAGTCAACACTAAGTAATGATCTCATAGAAGTAACACTCGATAGTAAGGGTGGAAGAATCTCCAAGGTTGCGCTCAAAAAGTACGAGAAGCATTCATACAATGACTTAGAAGAATTAATTAAAACAGAACCAGTTTTACTTCTTGAAGATGAAAAGAATCGATGGAATTATACATTCGCCAGTGGAGCGCTAAATATCAATACCCAAGAGCTTTTCTTTAGCAAAAAGACTTCAAGCGATAAAGTTGTTTATCGTGCTACAACAACATCTGGTGGCTACATAGAGCAAACATATTCACTTGCTCCGGATTCTTATGAGATTGAATATGCCATTAATTTTCATGGCTTAGGTAATAGTATCAGGCAGAACGGTATCCAATTGGACTTTGCCAATTACATGGATAAGATAGAGAAGAACGATGAATATGAGCGGCGCTTTTCTACAGTTTACTTCAAAGAGGTTGATGAAGATTCAGACTATTGTACTTGTGCGAGCGATTCTAAGGAAGAAGTAGAAGGTCAAGTAGAATGGGCATCATTTAGTAATCAATTTTTCAACACTTCCATCATCGCAAAAGATCGCTCCTTTAATGGATTAGTGGCTGAAAATATAGTATTCGATGAATCTAATGAAGATCTCAAACTAACCAAAGCAGTTTTTGATATCCCATTCGATGGCGGCTCATCAGAAACATTTACTATGGACTTCTTTGTAGGTCCTAATGAGTTCAAAATGTTGAAGGCTTATGACAATGGATTGGAACAGATTATTCCATTTGGGCGAAGTATATTCGGAACTATCAATAGATATTTGGTGCGTCCTGCATTCAATTTCTTGGCAGGCTTCATAGGGAGTAAAGGAGTGGTAATAATCATATTGATATTTATTATCAAGATGGCCCTCTACCCTCTTACCTATAAGATGTTGCATTCACAAGCCAAAATGGGCGTACTGAAACCTCGACTTGCCGGTTTGAAAGAAAAATTCAAGGAGGAACCACAGAAAATCCAAGTGGAGACCATGAAGATCTATCGAGAATATGGTGTGAGTCCGTTTGGTGGATGTATGCCTATGATCGTGCAAATGCCTATCTGGTATGCGCTATTTCGCTTTTTCCCGGCTTCAATAACCTTTAGACAAGAGCCATTTTTATGGGCAACGGATCTCTCCTCTTATGATGTTCTATTCAACATACCTTGGGATATTCCTACATTTGGTTCTCACTTAAGTCTTTTTACCATTTTGTGGGCCATAACAACGGTGATATACACGTACTATAATTCTCAGCATATGGATATGTCGGCTCAGCCAGCTATGAAGTATGTCCAATATTTGATGCCATTGATGTTCTTTGCATTCTTCAATAAGTATGCTTCGGGACTAACTTGTTATATGTTCTTCAGTCAATTGTTCACGATTGCTCAAACAGTCATTACGAAGAAATTTGTATTTGACGATAGTAAGCTTTTAGCACAGCTGGATGTACAGAAAGCGAAACCAAAGAAGAAAAACTCATTCATGCAAAAGCTTGCAGAAGCGCAAGAGCGACAACAACAGGGACAAAATAAAAATACTAAAAAGCCCAAGAAATAAATCCTATCTTAGTTTATGATGGATCGAGAGAAGTCTATAGGTATTTTAGGTGCTGGGAAGTTTGGTATTGCCTTGGCAAACCTAGTTGCAGCAAAGCATAATGTCATACTCTATTCTCGTCGAGATGAAATGGTGGAGCAAGTAAACGCTACACATCTATATCACGGCATTGCTCTCTCTTCTAAAATTATTGCAACTTCTTCACCACAGGATATTTGCGAGCAATGTGAATTAATTTTCCCGGTCACTCCTTCTAAGCATTTCCGAAGTGTTATGAAGTTAATGTCCCCCTTCTTAACTCCACGTCATATTTTAGTTCATGGAACTAAGGGATTTGATGTGTTGCCTGGTGCAAGTGAGGAGAATTATAAAATAGATAGTCTCAAGATCTCCGATGTTAAGACCATGAGCGAAATCATAATAGAAGAAACGGACGTAAAGAGGGTAGGTGCTCTTTGTGGCCCAAATCTGGCTAATGAAATACTTAAAGGCCTGCCAACGGCCACTGTCATAGCTAGTGAGTACAATGAAGTGATAAGATCCGGGAAAGAAGCAATCTCTGGTAAAAATTTCTTTGTTTTTGGCTCTTATGATATTCGAGCAGCAGAGCTCGCTGGAGCTTTGAAAAATGTAATTGCTTTGGCTTCAGGTATATTGAATGGTCGGCATTTAGGTCGGAATACTGAAGCAATGCTAATCGTAAGAGGCCTTCGAGAGATGATGATAATTGGGGAGGCACTTGGTTCTGATAGTAAATCTTTCTATGGTACATCGGGTTTAGGAGATCTTATAGCCACAGCTACTTCTCGGGATAGTCGTAATTTCAATTTTGGACTTAGAATAGCCAATGGAGAAAGTATAGATGAGATTCTCGCTTCCTCCTCAGATGTAGTGGAAGGTGTGAGAACCGCTGGAATCGCCAATCAAATCGTAAAACAACTAAAGCTTAGAGCTCCTATTATACGGTCAATTCATGATGTCTTATTCAAAAACAAGAATATTGAAGAGAGCATTATTGATCTTATGAAATACCCGCTCGTTCACGATGTAGATTTCATCTAAAAGGCAGAACATTTATTTTGTCCACCGATATAAGCAACTGATCTATAATATTTTGATAATTTGGGTCTCTATTCTTATTTAGCATTTTGAACTTCAATAGTAACTAAGTCATGGCGGATTTTTCTTCTCTCGATAATATGAGCGCAAAACCTAAATCTTTTTGGTCAAGACCAGAAGGAAAAACTGGTACATTATTTCTTTTGGCTATTTTGGGAGGTTTAGGCTTTCTTGTAGTTTCGAATCTTGCAGCCCTTGTTACTTTTGCCTCTTCTATGCTGGGGCTTGTGGCTACGGTATTGGCTCTTGGTGTGATTGTATACATGGTTTTAGATCCTAAGATGCGTGTATTTGTGGGCTATCTCTATAAAAGTATAATGAGAAAGGTCACAGGCATATTTGTGACAATTGATCCTATCGGTATACTCAAGAACTATGTCGAAGACCTTTCTGACAATCTGAAGAAGATGGGTAAGCAAATAGGTGGTCTTCGAGGTCAAATGCGAAAGATAAAGACCATGATGATCGATAACAATAAAGAAATCGAGCAGAATCTATTGATTGCGCGTAAAGCAAAAGAACTCAAGAATGAAAAGCAATTGATGCTTGCGTCAAGAAAAGCGTCTCGATTAAAGCAATCCAATGGGAAGTACGAAAAACTACATGCCAAAATGGGATTGCTACATAAGGTGCTCACCAAAATGTATTCAAATTCTGAGATTCTAATAGAAGATACTAAAGACCAGGTTAAGGTAAAAGAACAAGAAAGGAAAGCCATAAGAGCTTCTCATGGCGCAATGAAGTCCGCGATGAGCATAATATCTGGTGATAGTGACAAGCGTGCTATGTTCGATCAAGCTATGGAAGTGATTGCTGATGATGTAGCTAATAAGGTTGGTGAAATGGAACAATTCATGGAGCTTTCTGCGAATTTCATGGATTCCGTAGATCTTCAGAATGGCGTGTTCGAAGAACAAGGCTTACAGATGTTAGAAGAGTATGAGAAGAAAAGCTCTTTATTACTTCTTGGTGGAAAAGAAATGAATGATGATACACTTGATCTTAATGAATATCAAGTGGAAAAAGCAAAAGTAGCCAACTCTTCAGACTACAGCAATCTATTCGACTGATTATCAGCTACTTAAAATCAAATATCTCAAGTAATCTGGCACCTTCTTTCTCCCAATTAAATGTAGCTGCAGCTAATTTACATTGTTGCTTCTTTTCTCTGTAGGATGGACTTTCCTTATCTATTGAGTCTAAAACTCTGTTGAGAGATTCATTACTTAAATTTTCGACGGGATAAATACAATTGTACGTTTCTGTGATAGAACTATATTCAGGGAAATTCATACAAAGAACAGGAAGGCCAGCCTGCAGGTAATCAAAAAATTTGTTTGCAAGACTGTAATAATAATTCAAGCTACTGCCTTCTAATAGATTAACACCTACATCCGAACTTCTCAGAATAGGGAGCAATTCTGAGGGCTTCTTTTTCCCCATGAACTGAATTCTTGAATTATTGCCTGCTCGAGTTTTTAGATCAGAGTCCAAAGGCCCATCACCAACAATCATTAATAGAAGGTCCTTTCGTTTTAGAACTATATCAATTAAAATCTCTAAACCTCTACCTGGATTGAGCACTCCTAAATACACCAAAGATAGATTCTTGTTTTCGTCATATATCTCCACAATATTAGAGCGCTCAGGAACATTGCGAACGACATGAAAGCGCCGGTCATATTTTCTTCCTAAGATATTGGCTAATTCTGGACCTACGGTATATGCTGTTTCCACTTTTGTCATTGCCATACTCCCCCATTTCGTCCAGATTGCCTTTTTTATGTAGGCATTATTGAGCTCTGGAACTTCAGTAAAATATTCATGTGCGTCAAAATATACCTTGATCTTCTTAGTATCCAATAGATTAAGAATCCCAAGTGTATCTATATCAATACATAGTAGTCTTGCAAAACGGAATTGCTTTAAAGCCTTTCTAAACCGCCATAAGATTTCAGCATAAAATAACGGTCCTGATACGAAGAGGCAGGAAACCCTCAAAGTCTGAAATGAATACTCAGGCAGCTCGCTGCTATTACTCAATATTCTACCTATTAGCAGCACCTTCCAACCTTCAGATGCCA
>JBLIDB010000080.1:0-19699 GCA_047634015.1 Saprospiraceae bacterium | reverse complement strand
AGGGAATCTATATTCCTTTGTAAGGAAGATTAATATTATCGCGTAAGAATAAGTCTTTGCGTATATGTCTTTCCACCAATAGTAAGATGAACAATGTATACCCCTTCATTAGTAAAGTCTTTACTATTAAGTTGTACTGTATTTTCGCCAGCACTCAATTTCATTGATCTTCTTTGCAGTATCTTTCCTGTTATATCACCTATTTTCATTTGTACTTCTTGATTGTGTGGTATACTTAGAGGGATAGTAGCCGAAGAACTAAAGGGGGTAGGAGACGCGCAGGAAACGGCGATTTACGATATTTCTTTTAGATATTCAATTTCTAATTGATAAGTATTTAATTCAGTATCGCAGAACTCTGGTTTTACGGATGAAATAGAAAGCCTTGTTGCTTCTTTTGTTGAAATATCCGGAAGTGCCTTTACCTTCAATATTAGGACTGGTGAGTCTGCATTAATGTCCCAGGAAGTAGATTGACTAATACTTGAATAGATTCTATTCTTATTAATTATTGTCATTCCCTTATCCTCATAAGGATTCATCACCTCAATAATTTCAATATTATCATTGATGAGCAATTCTAATTGCCATCCAAACCCAGCAGTATTATCTAAATATATCTCTATTTCTGATTCTTGACCATTCTTCAGAATCCTATCTGAGATACATAATTTATGCTTTCCAAGAGTACGTGACTTTGATCAATCTTGGGATAAAATTGCGGAATGATCTACATCTCCCAGCTTTATACTTATTAAGTCTTTTTGCTTAATCGTCGTCATATTTTCAATATGCACTCCGTCTTTTATTTCTACATGATTACTATAGTCCAACGGATTAAAAGTTAACGCAGCGTCAAAAAACCTCCAAGTTGGGAAAAGAGCCTTCTCACTTGCTTGACCTATTCTGGTCTTTCCTAATTCTACTATGTCAATTGCGGATACGCGTTGATCTTGGTTGACATCAGATTGTAACATTTTCCAATGCGACTCATATGAGTTTATGCCCATTAGATGATGCTGTATTAAGATTACATCTCTCGTAGTGAGACCATTATTCATAGAGTCGTCATAAAGAGCATTGACAGCATAAGGTCTTCCTGCTTGAATATTTGGGAATATATAGAATCTCGTATTGTCTGATTTGGTTTCTGCAATTTTAGAAGTGTACAGATTTTCTAAAGAAACTACCGCATTTTCGAGCATTACTCCGTAAGCAATAGATACTGAGCCCATAACTCCTTGGTTATCGGTATTATTGAAACAGGAATTCTTGCAAAACCCAAAATTATCTTGTATCTCAATTCTAACTGTGGTATAATCATAAGTTATAGAACCATTCTTTAATTTTCGAGAAGCATAGACATTGATGTAGTTAATTCCAATATTCGAACAATCAAAGCGAATCGAACTCGAAGCTTGTGCAAAACTATCATTAACACGTGTGATTGAAATTTCTATCTCAAATTAACAGGGATGCTCTGCTTTCGCAAGAAGATCGTTTGAGTTGATCTCTACTTCTAAACTACTTGAAATTGCTGTGCTAAGCCCAGTTACATAAGGTGTTGGTGCTTTATTGTTATCAACATAAATCTTCTGAATACATTAAGATTGATTTCCACATTGATCAGAAACGATCCAAGTAATATCATGAGAGCCTATTGAACGAATGAGCGCTGCATTTGCCCATCCATTGGAGTCAATCTTGATTTTTTCTATTCTTTAGGGACTGGCTGAATATTCATCTATAATAACAGACCATATGAGATGATTAATAGTTGTACAATTATCATTGGCTTTATTTTCAATATTTACAGAAATTAAATTGCAGTCTAATCCTTCTCCATATACTTCTAATCCTTCTGTGCAATTTTCTAAAAGCGGAGCTTCATCGTCTACTAATTTTATAATTTGAGTCTTCGAAGCATACATATTGGTATATATCGCACCAATTAATAACAATCCATCTTCTGGATATCTTAGAACAAGCTCCATTCTTGTCTCCTATTAGTTCATAATAAGTGTCTTCATAACTTAGGAAATATAAGGTACACGTCGCTTCTCTAATATAGGGTCGCCTTATAATGTTAGGATTTATATCCCTATTGCTAGTACATTCGATGATTGTTGTGTCCAGTTTTGGCCAGGCTGTTAGATTAGTGTCTAATGTAAATTCTCCTTTAACCTCTATAGTCTGCTCTTTGGAAACTGACTTATTGCCGTATGTATCTATGGCTGTAAATCTTCTTGTAATTGTTCTAATTCCACAATCATTGGTTTTGCTTTCCGTTTCAACGCTTAGGACGATATCATCGGGGCAATTATCAAATACTTGGCCCGTAAGAAGAGATCCAGAAGCCGATAGAATATATGAACTTGGTATAGCTAACGCTTGATTATTATAGATAGAAGGAGTGCCAAATACTTGGCCGTATGGACCATTATCATCCTTCTTATTGATGCCGACTTTACAATCAACTACTAAGTTTGGGGGTATGGAGAGTGGAGGAGGGATCTTGTCTACAACCTTTATTGTGGCAGAACACAAATTGGTATTTCCACAATGATCCGTCGCTTTTAGAAGTAGTTCTACAACATTACCAATGTCTTCACAATAGAAAGTGACGGGATCTTTATAGTAAAAATATTCTAATTGGGAAGTTGTTCTACTTCTTTTAATTTCTACTTTTTCAAGTTCACAATTATCATAGGAACCTGCATCTAAGTCGCTGGCGTAAATCGCGACACTTGATGCTGGAATAGCAACAGTGGTATTCTCAAAACATGCAGCGATAGAAATTATGGGACCTCGAACATATAATGATAACCGTATCAAACCCATAGTTGTTACAGGCGTCTGTAGCTCTAATTAGAATTTTGCTGACTCTTGCGGAGAGTAGTAGTGAAGGAATACTGGTGTCATACCAATATCCATTATGAATGATATTAAATTTTAATTCCGAATCACAGTTATCACTTCCATAGATCTGGGGAAGTGGAAATCCCACAGAGCAAGAACACCCATCCCCGTCTAAAGTGTAAGATTTTTTACTTAGCCTAACTTCGGGAGGAGTATAGTCTATGACCTTTATAACTTGGGTATGAGTCTGAATATTTACCCCATAATGACATTGAGGTTCATGTAATGGCCACTCTCTATGAACGATGTTTGTACAAACATAATTTACGATAATGTCATCAACGTAAGAAGCGCTTAGACTACAGTTATTATCACAAATCCATACCAGTATATGGTCCTATTTTCAGGTTTCTGAACAACAAATAGATGGAAGTCACATATAAAAAATATTAATATGTTATTCAACATTTGGTATTCCTTTGAAGGAAAGTGTACTTTGCTATCTTTCTCGGAACAAACCAAAAAAAATGAAATATCTACTGACATTTCTATTAACAATATTACTGACTTCTATTTCAGCCCAGAATGCCTACTTGCATTGTGGGTCTGTTTTGGATTGTAAAGGCTCCGAAGCTTCAAGCGCTAAGACCATAATAGTCGAAGATGGATTCATTACAAGGATTGCAGATGGTTATTTGACGCCTACGGAGGATATTCCGGTTGTAGATTTAAAAGATCAAACTGTAATGCCAGGTTTTATGGATATGCATGTTCATGTAGAAGGGCAATCAAATCCGAAGTCCTACGAAGATGGGTTTCGGATGAATGAAGCAGATGTAGCTTTAAAGGCGACGGTTTATTTAGAGCGAACACTGATGGCAGGATTCACAACTGTGCGAGACTTGGGAGGAAGTGGAGTAAATGTATCGTTGAGAAATGCTGTGAACAGGGGTTTCATAGATGGTCCTAGAATCTATACATGTGAGAAAGGAATAGGAACTACTGGAGGACATGCAGATCCAACTAATGGACTGCGCAAAGATCTTATGAAAGATCCAGGCCCTAAAGAGGGTGTTGTGAATAGTGTAGAAGATGCGGCGAAAGCTGTCAGACAACGCTATAAAAATGGTGCAGATGTAATCAAAATCACAGCAACCGGAGGAGTGTTGAGTGTCGCTAAGGATGGAATGGGACCTCAGTTCACTTTGGAAGAAGTGGAGGCTATCGTCAGAACTGCAAATGATTATGGATTCGTAACGGCCGCCCATGCTCATGGAGCTTCAGGAATGAAGCGCGCAGTCCAGGGAGGTATACATAGTATAGAACACGGAACTTTTATGACCGAAGAAATTATGGATTTGATGATTGCTAAGGGTACATATTATGTCCCGACTATAGCAGCAGGAAAATTTGTAGTAGAAAAAGCTACTCAGAATCCACAATACTTTCCAGCAATCATTCGGAGCAAGGCCTTAGAAGTAGGTCCTCAGATCCAGGCGACATTTGCTAAGGCATACGCCCGAGGAGTGAAAATAGCTTTTGGAACAGATACTGGAGTTTCCGCTCATGGAGACAACGCTAAGGAATTTGAATTTATGGTAGAGGCTGGAATGCCGCAATATGAAGCTATAAAATCTGCAACCGTAGCCGCATCGGATCTCCTAAGGATTTCAGATAAATATGGAACTCTAGAAGCAGGGAGAGCAGCAGACATAGTTGCTGTTAAGGGGGATCCATTACAAGATATCAAATTACTTCAAGAAGTTTCTTTCGTAATGAAAGCCGGAAAGATATATAAGAGTCAATAGCCTTTTTATAAATTATAAGATTTCCAAATATATTTTCAAATACTATCTATAAATTCTAAGTATGCTACAGCAATATGATCCCCGCAATCAAAAACTCAAAGTATGGGTAGGGAATCAACTATATGATCGAGAGGAGGCAAAGATCTCTGTATTTGATAGCGTCGTTCAAGGCGGCGATGCCGTATGGGAAGGGTTAAGAGTATATCCAGAAGGGATTTTCTTATTTGATAGACATTTAAATAGGTTACGAGAATCAGCTCATGCATTGATGTTCGAAGAGGTGCCTAGTGAAGAGGAAATTCGAGCTGCTTTGAGAGAGACCTTATCTGCGAATGGAATGACTCATGATACGCACGTGAGATTGACTCTAACAAGAGGGAAGAAGATCACTTCTGGTATGGATCCACGTCTCAATCAATCAGGTCCTACATTGATAATTCTTGCTGAATGGAAACCTCCAGTGTATGATAACGATCATGGTATAACCGTAACTACGTCTACAATCCGGAGGAATAACCCTTCATTTTTGGATTCTAAAATCCATCATAACAATTTGCTAAATAATATCCAAGCAAAGATCCAGTCAAATATGGCTGGTACAGATGCTGCATTGATGCTTGATTATGCCGGGTTCGCCTCAGAACTCAATGGGACGAATATATTTATGATTAAAGGGAAAAATGTTTATACCCCATTTGCAGATGCATGCCTACATGGTATAACAAGGGGTATGATCTTACAACTCTGTGATGAAAACGAGATCCAAATGAAAGAGAAGAATCTTTCTTTGACAGAGCTCTATAATGCTGATGTAGTTTTCTGTACAGGTACGATGGGAGAACTAACTCCTATAACGAGCATCGACGGCAGAATCATTAATAATAATTCTAAGTCTATATTGTTTCAGGAGATATCTGATCTCTTTGAATCATCGAAAACAAAATACTGCATACAACCTTAGGAAATAGCTTAGACTGATTCACTGTAAGTAAGAATCTTCTTAAGAACATTTGCTCTCGGAAAGAATTCAACTTTTGGTAATGCACTATAAGCACTCTTAAGCTTGAAATAAGAGCTATTCCAAGCGGGATTATGCTCAATAGCATGTTCCGTTTCAAGATGCTCTAAAGCCTCGAGTTCGTTGTAGATGTATTTAATAATTTGTGTGGACGGGTAGCTATGCTTCATATACTCTTGTTGGTCTATAATGGTCGGTGCTGTATAAACAAATAATGGAAAGAAAATATTGTGCCAAAATGGCCTTTCCAAATTAATTTGTATACATTCCCCTCATTAAGATAAGCAATAGAAGATAGGAAGTACATCCTTCAAATACATATTTGTTTTTGGGATGGGAGTACTACTCTGATTGAGTTAGAAAATTTATAGTAAATAGTTTTGAGTACAAAAAGAAGAGAGGGCTACTCCTAAGAATAACCCTCTCTTTTAGATTTTAATCAGATATTTTTCGATTTAAATATCCTTTATCCTTCAAGTTTCTCTAAAACTATTAACCTCCGAAAGCATAGCTTAATGTTGCTAGCATTCTCCTACCGATAACTGGCATATTAGGATAATAGCGATATTCATTATTAAATAAGTTGTTCGCGGTAAGGCCTATTCTAAGGCCACTTTCAAATTTGTATCCTACACTAGCATCTACCAAATTTCTCTCCATTGCGGTACCTGAAAAATCTCCAGCGTTCGCTTCAAATTCACCATCGTGCTGGAAAGCTAACTGAGCTTGAACACCATAATCTGGAGTCAATCTTGCTCCTAATCTGAACTTATTCTTAGGCGCATTTAGATTCGTAGGCAGTGGAGCAGAACCTTCAGGAGCTCCTATCACATCTTGCATGAATTCATTCTTACTAATCCATGAGTGATTTCCAAATACAGTAAGATTCTCGGCAGCATAATATTCTAATCCTAAATCCGTACCGAAATATGATCGAGGGCCAAATGTTCTATACCCTGCAGCTAAGTGAGTAACACCGTTAGATGGAACTTGCTCCGTCTGAGTGGTGGCATGGAATGGCAAGCCATTCAATACTTGATTCAATGTTGCTCCTCCAAAAGCTGGACTTGCTGTATTGAGTAGTTGATCTCCACCGGCTGTGTAAGCGCCATTTATAGCACCACCTAATAATGCTGCGGTTGCCGCTGCTTGATCTGCTGGAAATCCTGCAGCTATTAGTTGAGCTTGAATGGCAGGTTGGGCTTGCGCCTGTATAGCCGCCCCAAGGTCTCCTGCAATTCCATCGATGCCTAATAAAGTGTACGCTGGTGAAATGGCAGTAAATTGTGAATTATTATTTTCTCTTACCCAATATCCATCAAGGGCAACTGATAGCTTATTTGCTATTAATCCTTTATAACCGATTTCAATATTGTCTACAGTTGAAATTGCTGATATCGGCGCATCTAATAATCCGAGTGGACTACCATCAAAAATATTAAATCCAGGTGATAATTGACCTCCAAAACCAAGCGTTGCTTGATTAATGTTAGATAAAACTCCCTGTACAATAGGGGCTGCGGGCGCCGTCGCTGGATTTGCCAAAAGGCCTGCCATAAGCTGTCCCAAAACTGCATCGTACAAAGTGACTCCAGGAGCCGCCATTTGTTGTGTTATTGCTGCTAATGGAAGACCTGCACCTGGAGTTCCTACTGGTATACTAGGAAGTGCTCCTGTGAACCAGTCGATTGTAGGACTCGATCCAAATGTCTGGGTTGTTTTATTTCCATATAGCCAGATATCAAATGCACCTGGAATAACAGTATTAAGCGGAAAATCAATGTTCAATTGTAAATTACTTACAGAAGAGTTTGCTCTGTTAAACGACGTTCTAAGCGTATGCTTTGGCGACATCTTATAAACAAAAGCTGCCCTTGGGGAAAAAGCTGTTTCGTCAATAAAATTGAACTGATCATAACGTCCAGCAAGTACCATATCTACCTTTTCTCCTAGTGGAATTTTTGTTTGTATATACCCGCCAACTACAGAGAAATCATCATCTCCATCGTTACGACCGTATGTTAAGTTCTCAGTATCCTGGGCAGAAAACCGGTAATCAATTCCAACCGTCCAATCAGCATCTAAGAAGCTTTCTGTACCAAAATTGTATTGTAATTGAGATTCTAATTGATTTCTGGCAATACTACTTCTGTTTCCAGTTTTATACAAAAAGGTTGGATTCTCTCCCTGACCTCCATCGTTATCTAAATAGAATACTTGCGCAAAAAATCCACCTGCTTGTACTCTCGCTTGTGCCCAATATTCATTGGCATTCGCAACTCCAGGGCCTTGTTCATTAAAGAACAAAGAACTTGCAGCATTGAATCCTCCAGAGACATTTACGGACAGATTATCTTTAGGTCGGAATTCCAATGTAGTATTGAGTGAAGTATTCCACCAATCTTTTTGCATTGCATTTCCATTTCCATCCTCATCTAATTCCTCAAAAGACCTGATTAATTCTGAAGCACCACCAATAAATCCATCACTTGTAACACCAGGCCGATACAATCCCCTTCCTTGGCCTTGATCTGGCAGCATATTTCCGATATATGCCGCATCAGTTGGGTCATTAGGATCATATTCAAATTCATTTCCACGTCTATGCTGAGCATTGATTTTAAAACCAAACTTATCACTGACCTTGGTAGCATGTCGAACAGCTGCACCATAGGTACTTAACTCACCAGCCATAATCTCGAAAGATGTACCTGGGAAATCGATCGGACTTTTCGTCAAGAAGTGAACAACACCTTGGGTCACCCCAGGGCCATAAAGTGCAGATCCAGGTCCACGAACTACTTCAATCCGATTAAGATCGAGATTCATAATACCTGCCTGATCAGATTGGAATGTTCCTATTCCAGGTCCAACTAAACTTCTATAATCCATGATTGGGAATACTGATGTTCCGAATAATCCAGAACCTCCACGCATAGAAATATTGATCCTATTAGCAGATTGCTGTTGGATTTGTACTCCTTGCGTATTGACTAAGTTCCTGGTTGCATCTGCGGGATTAGAAGAACTTTCTAAGGCTTTTGTTGATAATACAGACACAGAGGCTGGTGCTTCTTGTACTTTTTCTCTTTTTCTGGAAGCTGAAATGATCACATCTGAGCCAAATAAAATTCCTTCTGTAAGCGTGACAGACACATTAGATGAAGGACCATCCAATAAAATCTCTTGAGATGTATAACCCGTAAATGACACTAATAAAGTAAGCGGGAACCATTCTGATGTTTTAAAACTAAATGTTCCATCAAAATCGGTAACAGTACCTTCAGTACTGCCGGCTACAATAATATTAGCTCCAATTAAGGTCTCTCCAGTGTCATCTACTATTGTTCCAGCAATGGTACCTTGACCATACATATGGAATGAAGACATAAGGATTAGCACGAGCACTAACCCTTTAAAAAGGTTTTGTTTTTTCATACGACATTTTGTTAGTTAGGAGATTTTGAAGTCCCATTTTGAGACTCCAAATAAATTATTTATAGTGATTAAAGAATGCAGCTTATGGATAACGGTTTTATAATAGCTATTGTTCCTTGTAATTATAAATGTTCGCATCGCTCTTCAAAAGACAATGGATGAAGAAAGTTCATAAGAATGAGCTTGAAGCTTCTATTTTGTTCTTTTATAAAGTAAAATTACAAAATTGATGGAAAGAGAAACAACCATATTTACCAATTTTATTGGCTCTTTTAAGCAGTACTGAAGTGTTCAGAATAATGATTATTGTTACTGGAGCAAAATGTCAAATAAATATTTTGCTAAATCGAAAAATCAGTATACAAAGTTGTAATTAATAAAATAATAGGAGAATAAAAAATGGCGCATATTCTTTCGAATACGCACCTTTTTTGTAAGGTTTTTTTAACGCTATGTATTTACATGTCGCTTTAAAAGCAACGCTTCTGTTTTCTAAATAACGGTGGAAAAATCAAAAATAGTCCCCAAGCTTCGTCAAGGACGGGAATCTTATAACTGATGATTAATGATTTCGGGCCCTATAAAAGAAGAGGCTCATTCGGTAGAATGAACCTCTTCGTAAACCTTAAGAGAAAATTACAAAGACTAATATGTAGCCTTAAATTCTACTCTTCTATTTTGAGATCTTGAACTGATCACTTTAGCTCAGGAGTCCCAAGCTCTGTAGGACATGTATCTTTATTATCCTTGATACCATCTACATCTTAATCAGATGGTTATTTAGCACCAAATGTGTATGTTAACTTACCCAATACTCTTCTTCCTAATTTAGGAAATCCAGGGTAGTATCTATATTCAGTATCAAAAACGTTCTGAGCAGTAAAATCAAGAGCAAGTCCATTATCGAATTTGTAACCAAAACCTGCATCTACTATATCTCGTGCATCTGTATCTCCTGAAAACTGTCCTAAGAATACTGGGAAAGAGGGATCATGCATAAATGTTGCATTGGCTCTAAATCCATATTCTGGCACATAAGTAAATCCGAGACGAAATTTATTAGTTGGGGTACCATTAGCCGTTCTCGCGGTTCCTTCCGTACCTTGAATCCGAGGATTCCATACATTATCTGATAACCAAGAATAATTAAAGAAAGTTGAAAGGTCTTGACTTATGTAATATTCCAATCCAAAGTCAACTCCTGTATATGAAAAGGATTCAAATGTTCTATATCCTGCGGCCAAGTGTGTTCCTCCAAAAGCGGGCACTTGATCTGTAGGTGTAGTAGCAAGAATACCACCAGCGATAAGAGGTGCTATGTTTGATGCGAATGCATTTCCACCTCCAACATATGCTCCTTGTATAGCACCAGTTAATGCATCAGCGGTAGGTCCAGCTGCTGGATTAGCATCTCCACCTAATAGCGCAAAAATATAATCTCTTACACCATTACCAGCAACCGCTGCTCCTAGATCATTTCCGATGTTCTCGGATCCAAGTAAGGTATATGCTGGACTAATACCAGTGAATAGGGTAGCATTTGTAATACTCTTATTATAGACGTCCAGAAGTACTCCAAATTTATCACCGATAAGTCCTTTATATCCTACTTCCCAAGTGGATTCCTGCCGCAATCTCGCTTTCGGCGCCTCTATTAAACCAAGTGCCCCAGAAGCAGCATCAAATAAGTTGAATCCAAAGAATTGACCTGTCGTTCCACCAGGTGTATTCGCTGGATCTCTCAAATACGCTCCTATAGCAGCTGCTAGATCTGGACTTTGAGTTGCTGCTGCTAATCCAGGAATCAATTGTGCTAATACTAATTCATTCACTGCTCCGAATGCTACGGCATTTGGTAGTCCCGGTGTTCCTATCGGAAGTTGTGCTCCTCCTAAGAGACCATTCAATTGAATCACAGGATTATTAAATGTCTGAGCTTCTTTATTCCCTAATAACCAAATATCGAAAGCTCCTGGAACAGGAGTTGATACAGGGAAGTCAATATTTACTTGTAATTGAGTAGGTGCTCCAACTGCTTTGTTATATCCACCTCTAATCGTATGCTTAGGACTTGGCTTGAATACTAAAACGGCTCTTGGTTGGAAAGCAGTCTCATCTAAGAATGTAAACTGATCAACCCTTCCAGCCATTACTAAGTCTAGCTTATCTCCTAAGGCAAACTTACCTTGTAAGTATGCACCATAGATACCAAAATTGTCATCATCTTCTTCACGGCCATAAACTTGATTAAAAGTATTGGCAGTGGATTGGCGAAAATCAACTCCACCCGTAAAGTTTGCATCAAGTAAAGAAGGCATATCCCAATTGTATTGTAATTGTGCTTCTAATTGAGTCCGATCTACTGGTGTTGTATTACCTGTCTGGTATAAGAAGGTTGGCTTATCATCTGTTCCACCATTGTTATGTAGCCAGAATACTTGTCCGAATAATCCTCCTTTTTGGAATCTAGCTTGAGTCCAATACTCTGTCGCTTGGGAAAGTCCTTCACCCTGAGAATTATAGAATACGTGAGAAGCATTGTTGGTTCCTCCAGCAAGATTAATTGAAAAATCATCCGCGGGTCGGAACTCTAAAGTAGCATTGAGCAGGAATTGATTCCAGTCTTGCTGCATCATATTACCGTCGCCATCGGGATCTAAATCTTGCTCAGTAAGTAATACTCTTCCTGCTTGAGTAGCGTCAACAACTCCATTGCTAATTGCAGGCGAACTAATAGTTCTGCTAAACTTAGCAATCTGCAGCGCATCTGTTGGATCATCAGGATCAAGCGTAAATTCATTACCTTTTTTGGCCTGAACGTTGACCTTGAATCCAAACTTGTCGGATACTTTAGTGGCATGTCTAAGCGCACCACCAAAAGTGCTTAATTCACCTCCGATTAGTTCTATCGTAGTTCCAGGCTGATCAATTGGAGACTTAGTGATAAAGTGTACAACTCCTGATGTAACATCTGGACCATAGAGTGCCGATCCCGGACCTCTTACCACTTCTATTCTATCAATGTCTATGTTGTTCAAAGGAGAATTCAACGGGTCGAATGTTCCCAATCCTGGACCAGAGAGCGATCTATAATCCAATATCGGAAAAGAAGCGGAACCAAATAGTCCTCCATCTCCCCTTAATTGGATATTAAAAAACGCTGCCGATTGCTGTTGAATAGTTACTCCTGGCATACTTATTAGGTTACGTGCAGGGTTGTCATTAGGAGAAGCAGCCATTTTTCTGGCAGTAAGAATCGAGATAGAAGCTGGAGCTTCTATAATTTTCTCCTTTCTTCGAGATGCAGATATGACAATATCATCTCCGAGAAGTACTCCTTCAGAGAGCGTCACCGCAACGGAAGAGCTCGGGGCATCAAGGGCGATCTCTTGAGAATTGTATCCCGTGAACGATACTAATAATGCTAGGGGAAATGATTCTGTTGTATTAAAACTAAATGTTCCATCAAAATCAGTTATCGTTCCTTCTGAGGAACCAACTACGATAATGTTTGCACCGATGAGGGGCTCACCAGTATCATCTATTACCGTACCTGCAATTCTTCCCTGTCCTATAAGCTGAGCTGTTCCCAGCATAACAGCGGACAGAAAAAGCAATCTTAAAATGTTAAAGTTTTTCATACGAGTATTTTGTTAGTAAATATTTCGAGTCTTGTATAAGACGCGCTTAAAAGTATGGTTTGTGGTTGGTTTAAAGAAATGAAAGTAACAAATTATACTGTTGGTATACTTTTATTTTTTGGCGCTTTTTATTGAAGCTTAATTAGGTGCTTAATTATTGGACCATAGAGCAGTCTATATAAGCTTTGGCAATAACAATAAGATGTGTAAAAGAGGGAAGCTTTATTTGCCTTTTTTCCCTTCAGGAGAATTGCCTTTTGGCCCTTCAGTAAAATGCTTAAGCATGATTACTTCTTTAGGCAATAATTGACGAAACCATCCTCGCGGGAGATCTTTTTTTGTCAATCCAGCATAATAGACGCGGTCTAACTTTTCTACTACATATCCAAGAGATTCGAATATACGTCTTACGATTCTATTTCTCCCGATATGGATTTCGATACCTACCTCTGATTGATCAGAACCAATGATCCAATCTATGTCATCGACAGGGACAAAACCATCTTCCAGTGTTAACCCTTTACGGATAGCTTCGATGTGCTTTTCACTAACAGGGTTGTTGAGAATGACATGATAGCGTTTCTTAAAATTATGGCTCGGGTGTGATAGTTTTTTAGCAAGCTGACCATCATTGGTGAGCAGCAACAATCCGGTGGTATTTCTATCTAATCTGCCAACAGGATAGATCCTTTCTGGAATCTTATTCTTGAGAATATCCATAACGGTTGTTCTGGCCTTCTCATCAGAGGTGGTAGTTAGTACATTTTTGGGCTTATTCATAAGGACATAAATCATCTTAGACTGAGATCTAAGGATTTTGCCGTTATGCTCTATTAAGTCCTTGGGCTGAACTTCATAGGCTGGATTCTTTTCAATCTTATTATTGACCTTGATTTTTCCTCCTTTTACGAGATCTGCAGCTTTACGCCTTGAACATACACCACTATGAGCGATGTATTTATTGAGACGCATAATTTCAGACATAGGAGTAATTAAAGTTGAACTATTAATTTTTCTTTTAGAAAGGTGTATCGTCTGGATCACTATTCATGCGCGAAGGTAAGGTTCTATATGACGCCATGGGGTCTCTGAACTCAGAACCTGCATCTGGTTCTGTGAACTTATTGAAGTTACCATTTTCGAATCTTACGAAATGTGGAATAAATCTGAGTTCCACTGTGTCCAATCCACCATTTCTATGCTTCGCTATTATAATCTCAGCGAGGTCTTTGGGCGTATCAAAATCTTCTTCCATCTCATAGTAACCTGGTCGATAGATAAATGTTACGATATCTGCATCTTGCTCGATGGCTCCAGATTCACGAAGATCTGATAGTACTGGCCTCTTACTTCCTCCTCTTGTCTCTACCGCTCTACTCAACTGAGATAATGCGATGACAGGAACACTAAGTTCTTTGGCGAGTCCTTTCAAGGCACGAGAGATACTTGATATTTCTTGTTCCCTGTTTCCTTTGGATTGATTGGGAGCGGCTGTCATTAACTGCAGGTAATCAATCACGATAAGCTCTATATCGTTGTTTTGCTTTAGTCTTCGACACTTCGCCCGTAATTCAAATATATTAATGGCTGGTGTATCATCGATGTATATTGGCGTTTCCGCCATATTATCCACAGTACGATTCAGCTGTTCCCACTCCACAGGCGTTAACTTACCATTTCTGAGTTTATGACTATTGATGCTAGCGTCCATGGCGATCAGACGCTGTACTAACTGAGTATTTGCCATTTCCAGAGAGAAAATCGCAACTCCTTTTCCCGCCTTTGCCGCATTTGCGGCAAGCGATAGTGTAAATGCGGTCTTACCCATACCAGGACGTGCAGCGATAATGATAAGATCCGATTTCTGCCAACCTGAGGTTATGGCATCAAGGTCATCGAAACCTGTAGGTACACCTGTTAATCCTTCTTCTTTGGCTCCGACTTCTTCTATTTCCCTTCTTGTTTTGATAGCAAGCGCACTCAGCTTCTCATAACCAGTATTGAGGTTTGTATCAGTAATCTCATAAAGATTCTGTTCTGCTATATCAAGCAATTCAAAGACATCCTTCTCATCGCTATAGGCATCTTTGATAGTGACTGTTGAGACACGTATTAATTCACGTTGGATATATTTCTGAGCAACGATCCGCGCGTGGAATTCAATATTGGCTGAAGAGGCAACTTTATTTGTAAGATCCAAGAGGTAGTTAACGCCTCCTACAAGTTCGAGCTGCTTCTTTTTCTTAAGAGCTTCATGAACTGTCAATAAATCGATCGGTTGAGACTTTTCAAAAAGTTCGAGCATTGTCTCATAGATAATAGCATGAGCTTCTTTATAGAAACTCTCCTTCCTCAATATTTCTATTACCGAAGGTAGGCCATCGCGATCTACGAGTACAGCGCCCAGTACTCCTTCTTCAAGTTCTAGGACCTGTGGCATAACACGGCCATAAAGCAATGCATTCGCATCCACCTCACCTTTTACGCTTCTTAATTTTCCCCCACCTACGGGTGTCAATTGAGGTCCTTCAGCCATGAACTATAATTTCGATTTTATTTTTTCTTATACGAAGTTGTCAGATACAAAGATCAGACATTCGGGGGCGCAAATCTACGTTTATATCGAATATATTAAGATATGTTGTCTGAGACAATTATGGATTGGCCATCAGCCCCTTAAGTTAAGAAGTAGATGAACTGATGTGCAGAATGGGAATAATATGTTGACAACTAAGCACAAGCGCTTTAGAAGCCTGATTTAAAGGGGTTGCTTTTCTAAGGATATACCAGATTGCTTTTCTAAACTTGTTTAAAACTTATATCTGATTGCCCTTCTCTTTTCTTTTTCTCAACACAAGTTCACGCACAAGCCAATAACTTCTAGCATAATTTAAGACGTAAGAACCGCCTAATATCATGAGCGCTAATAAAAATGGACTAACAACTACCAGAAAAGTATATACAAGAGAATGACCTATGTACGATGCATTGAGTAGCCAAAAAATAGCACTGATTATTGATGATCCAAAGATCAATATGATGGCAAGCAAACGAATACCGGATGATTTCCAATTATGCCATGACCGATAGGAGCTTTCTGTAAGTTTCTGATATAAGGTTTCATGGGGATGCATCCCTATTAATTGCACTGAAATGGCAATGCTTTCTTTGAATTGTAAGGTGTTGTGTAGCGAAGAAGCTTTTTTGAATAAGAGTTCTTCGAAAGTCCCTACAGGCCGATAATTAGTATTATTGAGGAAGACGAATTCTATAAGCTCATCAATCTGAGCTAAGACATGCTCATACTTGCCAAGTTCGAAAAGGGAACAGATATAGTAAAAAGTAAAATACGATTGTTGAGAAGTATCTAAAGAGAAAATAAGTGAGGTGTTGGACTCATAAAATCGGATTCTATATCTGTGATCGGTTTCTTCGATCTCATCATAAAGCTGAACGATATGGTCTATTGTTATATCCACTTCTTCAATTCTTACTAATTTCTTTGATCAGATCCCCAATATAGTTTTTCATGAATGGTAGATAGAAAACTTTGTCCATTTAAAACAATCAGCTTGGTGACAAAGTTGCATTTTCTAACGGCTAGTTGGTGTTTGGCGGTGATAAGTTCGTATCGGCTGTCTAAACTACATAAGAAGTTTTTGGCTCGACCTTCGATTTCAAATGATATAATCGAAGAATCAGATATAACAAGGGGGCGAACATTCAAATTATGAGGTGCGACGGGTGTAATTACAAATGTATTACTTCCAGGAAAAATAATAGGGCCACCACAACTCAAGGAGTATCCAGTAGATCCCGTTGGGGTAGCTACAATGATTCCATCCGCCCAATATGAATTGAGATAATCTCCATTGACATACGTATGAATGGTTATCATGCTTGATGTATCTCGCTTATGCATAGTGAAGTCATTCAATGCATAATTCGTGTCACCAAAAACATTGGGATCAGATTCGAGATAAATCATGGATCTCTCTTCGATTCGGTAATGACCTTTATCAACTTTGTCCAGCGCCTCGGAGATCATATTTCGATCTACATTGGCCAAGAATCCCAGGCGACCAAGATTAATTCCAAATATAGGAATTTCAAGTTCTCCAATAAGGCTTGCAGCACCCAGTATAGTGCCATCTCCTCCGAGGGTTATAACTGTATCTATCTTAGCACTTCGAATCTCTTGTTGAGTGCGAATTTTAGAGATGCCATCAAGGCCAATTTTTTTGGACATATGATCATGAAGATCTTCTATGATGGCAACTTTATACCCCTTCTGTTTGGCTATAGTTAGCACAATCATAAAGGGTTCTTCATATTCCTCCTTTACATACCTCGCATATATTAATATCTTCTTCACCAATCCATCATTTAGATTCGACGAATATAATGCTTAGTAGATAAAGATAGATTTCAGAAGACTGAGAAGACTGATTTACTTTGGCCAAATCCGCTCGGCATTGTTAATGCTCTCTTGAAAGGCTTCACAAGAATTCTCCGGTGCGGGTCTATTTCCCCCGTAAACACAGACTACATTACAATCTTCGTCAACTACTTCGGCAGTAGCATCAAATGCAATTCCGCTATCAAAGACATAAAAGGTCTTACTATCTTGATCGAAAGTATAAATGAAGGTGAACGACCTTTCACTATTGTTCTCTTCAAAGGTAGTGATCCGATCATCAATACATGCGGAATCTGGTGCAGGACATGCGCATAGAATTAAAGCAAAGAGTAGGAAAAATATATATTTCATGGCAGTTTATTCATTGTTACGAATATCCTACATAATTGGTTGGATCTCTTCTAATATTTCGCAGGAGCTCCTTCCTTGGGTATTGTATTCAATATGAATTCTCGGACATCTTCATTAGCGCTTTTGAGATCTTCTGCACGCAAGTACATCATATGTCCACTATGATACCCTTTGAAACTGAGCCGATCTTTCATCTTACCACTTGGATCTAGATGCCACATATTATACTTAGCATTGAAGTATGTTGTGGCACCATCAAAATATCCAGATTGTGTCATGACATGTAGATATGGATTTTGAGCCATTGCTTGACGCAAATTTTCTCCAGTTTTATCTCCAGTGCGATCCCAAGGATGTACAGGGCCAAACATATTATATTTCACATCTGTTTTGTAGTTGAGGTGTTCCCGCAGATAATAGTTGATTGCCGGAGTAAAAGAATGCAGCCAAGATGTAAGTTCAGCATTATAATCTGGTTTTGTTCCCGCATCCATCTTATCTATTCCAAGATACCGAGAGTCTAACCTTCCGATTGTAAAACCTTTATCACGAAGTAGTTCTTTCCAGAAAAAGGAAGTAGAAACATCAAGGTTATTTTGAAGTATAATCTTTTTTGAGAGACCTGAATATTTGGACACTTTTTCTGCTGCAGTATTTCTATCCGAATCAGATACGAATCCTCCTCTTGTCATCGTCGGAAGTAGTTCCGTAATCGTATATTCCTCTACTTCTGCTAAAAGATCTTCTAAGTTCATAGCCTGAAGATCTGCGGAAAGCGCTTTCTGATACCACGCAGCAGCAGCGAAATAAGGAAGGCGATTGGCAGCGATAACTGGGCCATCACGCTTGATGCCAAGATCTGTTGGTGATACTAGAATGACGCCATTGAGATACATCCATTGCATGTTTTGTAATTCTAATGCGAGTCCAGAAACCCTTGTGGTACCATAACTCTCACCAATGAGATACTTAGGGGAACTCCATCTATTATTCCTAGTTACAAATGTATTAACCCATTCAGCTAAGTACTTTATGTCAGCATTGACTCCAAAAAATGTCTTACGATCCTCTTCTTCATCAAGAACACGAGAATATCCGGTATTAACTGGATTAACATATATGATGTCCGCTACGTCCAGAATACTGTGTGGATTCTCTTTAACACCATAAGGCTGGACCGGATATCCTTCATCATCAATCTTTAGAATTCTTGGTCCTGTATATGCCAAGTGCATCCATACGGAAGCGGATCCTGGTCCACCATTGAATGAAATAACCAATGGCCTTGCAGCTCTGTCTCCGATTCCATCTCTAGTGTAGTAAGTATAAAAAAGTGCTGCTATAGTCTTGCCTTTTTCATTCCAAACGGGTTGCGTGCCAGTAGTTGCTGTGTAATTGATGCTCTTGCCATCGATTGTTACTTTGTGTTTCGTAACAACAGCGGAATCGGCTTGAATTTGTCTTACTTGAGCAGAAAGGAGCAGACATAAACTACAAATGAAAGAGGTGATGAGTAATCTGGAAATCATTTTTCAGCTTGTTGATTGGGGAGCAAGATAAGTATACACAACTCAAAAAGGAATTCGGGGAAGACAAATCGTAAGTACCTCTAACTGGGAAGTTTACAGATGCTTATGCCAGATTCGCCTATTATCTTCAGTATAGAAGTGCTGATTCTTAGGAATGAAGTGTTTAAAGAATTAGACAAGATGACTACTAACCACTCATTGATAGGCAGAAATTTCAGTATTTGCATGCGCGCCCTCTAAGCTAACGGTGGGACACATCTGAAAACATATAATACATTTTTGTTATATGTATAAATTTCACCATCTTTGGTAAAACATAAAAATGGACATTAAAGAATTACCGAATCGTTATAAGGATGAACGGTTAGAAAAAAGGGGCTTAAATTAGAACAGGCATTTTTGCAATCACATAATAGTAGCATTCACAGAACTTATCTTGATTCATGCTCAAGGAAGGGAGCTTATCGCTTTTTATCTAATCCTAAGGTAAGTGAATCATTGCATATTAAATCCTTAGAAGACCAGTGTAAAGCTAACTCAGAGGGTAAAAGGGTCATAGCCTTTTGTGATACAAGTACTTTCAATTTTACCGCTCATAAAGGAAGGATAAAGGATTTTACAGGATTGGGGTCCTT
>JBLIDB010000079.1:0-19813 GCA_047634015.1 Saprospiraceae bacterium | reverse complement strand
TTGCTCTTGAGACTCGTCCTTTTTACTTTTCTTCTTACTACTAAAAAGAGATTCAGCATTATCTAAAAATTCTCGCTTCCATGTACTTATCTGTTGCGGTGATAGCGAATGTTTCTGTGCTAATTCATTGGTCGTAAGTCGCTCCTTTAATGCCTCGATTACGACTCCTTTCTTAAATTTTGATGTGAATTTCCTGCGTGTCATTGTAGTTCTGGTTTAGTTGTTAACATTTATCTTAAATAACCGTCCCAAATTTTGGGGACACATCACACATCACTTTTATTAGCCCTACATAATAGATAAGCCTCGAACAACTCTTCCAATGAAATATCGGAGTTCTTAACATATTCTGGATTAAAAAAAAGATCAAGCTGCATTATAAAGATTGAATTATTAAAAAATGGCCACAACTTTTATGATTGCAGCCACTTTCTTGTTTTGAATATAAATGCGGATAGCTCGCACCCGATTGTTGTTGTTCTGATTGCCATTGTTGTTCTGATTGCCATTGTTGAAATTCTGTTTCCAGGCATTGTTATCATCGAACTCCGAAGAACTCCAATAAAACGAATCCGCAACTACAAAAAAATAAAGCTGTTTTAACCTATGCTGAGAATCCTATACAGGTTTGAAGGTTTTAATGAAAACAGCTCGGTCTTTATTAATTCCCTCATTTTACTGACATTCGCCATCCAAAGTCCATTCCCGAAAATGGTTATTTTGGGACCTGGCCGCTTTCGCGCTTCCTTCACTTCGAGCACTGTCGTACTCGATCCGCCCATTGGCGGAATCGTTCAGTCACTTTATCGCTTTTTATTCAAAAACATGCACTCTCACCATCACCTTAGCGATGGTAATTCTGGCTAATTATTCTTTCTGTGCATTGCGCCAACCGGTTATTTGTTTTCCTACACTATCCATTAACAGACTCAATTCTGCTTGCTTTTTCAATGACAATATTTTCATATCCGTGCAAATCCTTATCTCAAGTTTTAGCACCTCAAAGTCATCTAAAAAAGATTCTAAATATTTTCGCTTATCTCTTTCTTTATTGGCCTTGTTAATACTTCTTACCAAGCTACCCACCCGGTTCTGATGAATCGGTTCCTTCATTATATATTGACATTTAGTCAATATATTCTAATCTACGATTAGATCAGTCACTCATCATCTCTTTTCATATCTTGACCCAATGTACACTTGTACTCTTTTGGAAATTCTTTTGTGTATTCAAATAACTTTAGAATGAGTTGGTACACATCTCTAAAAACTGGCAAGTCATAATACAGTGCCATAAAAAATTAATTACTCTCGTGATTTTTTCTCCACTCGGCAGTACTAAACAAGTTTTGATCTGCCCTCATTTTCCGTAAAATTTCAACCGCTACGCGCTATTAATAGTTAAATTGATAAATAGTTAAAAAGCCCGGATAGCTCGCACCCGATCGAAGCTGCGCTTATCGAGGTAGTACTGATTGCCAAAGTTGAAATCCTGTAACCCGGCAGAGTTACCATCGGACTCCGAAGAACTCCAATAAAACAAACCCGCAAAACCACCAAGGCTCGTTGTACATGCACTAAAGTTACTACCTCCAGGCGGTGCTGCGCTGCAATCATACCTATACAAATTCTTGTACATCTCATACAATTCGTCTTTTGATGGTAAAAACCAGTCAGTATAACCATCAAGACTTAAGGTATTAACATAAACGAAAGCACTCCCGGTTGAGTCACAGGACGCATTTAAGACAGTTATCGTATTCGTGGCACCATTATAATTTAAACCTATAAACGCACTGGTATCTGCTCCTTCATTGATGATATTTATAGGTGTTTCTCCTGCATCAAGTAAGGTCTGAATACCATTGGGTAAGAATCGGAAGTAATCGATTACGTTAGAATGCGCCCCTGGATGTAATTCACGCCATTGTAGAAAATATCCATCATAATAATTTAATCGACCTGTGTCTATATTAAATATGATCATTCCATCTGAAGCTGATGTGTCAGTTATTGCCTCGCGCTCAGCTGTAGTCATCCTTGGAGGTAAAAACCCATCTGTGGTGGACTCTATTTCAACTATTTGTGAGGACAGACTCGTTGACATAACAGCAAAGAATAAAATCAAAGTAGAACGAAGCAAGAATAACAAGTTTTTCATTTTTGTTTTAGTTGAATGGTAATGTTAAAATACAATTTTCTCGCACTAACTATATTTTATACTGGCTCAGAATATTCATGATAGTTATGGCATGTAACTATGTTATATCTAGACATTTCGACCGATTTGAAACGATTAAAAACGATTAAAAACGGTTAATTTCTAAAATGCAGGACCAAAGCCGTTATTAACCGTTTATACTCACATAATTAGAGTAGCGGCCTTTTCAAGGTAAGCTCCAATCTTAATCCCCCACTCTTTGTTTTCGAAAAAAACTAATAGACAAAGAACAAACAAGTATAACTATCCATTAATCACAAGAAGTATTTGAGAAAAACTATCAGAATCAGATAGAGGGTAAAGAGTATTCCTTCAATACCCCAACGCCACAGTCTCAGCCCGTGGATCTGCCCCCAGCATGTAGCCATTACTTGTCTTTATAGCAGCCCCAACTCCGGCCGCAATCCCCCATCGCTCTTTGAGCTTTACTTTATATCTTAATTGCTTTAGGCCTTCTACAGCCGTGTTATTCATATTCTCTTCTACTTCTATGGTAGCAGATGATATATCATGTGGAGAGAATGAACCTGGGAATCCCAATGTTCTAAATCGAGGTCGCTCTATCGCTATCTGAATATTATCCTCGTATACGATGTGATTCAACAGTACTTGGAGCATCGCTTGTATCTGATTGTCTCCTCCGGGAGTATTGATCGCCATGTAGAACTCTCCATTCTTTCTGAGCATTACGGCTTGGGGAGTGACCCGTGGACGCTTGCCTGGCACTAAGGACGCGGGATGATTGGGATCTAATCGGAATTGATTCATACGATTACCCATTGTAAGATCCCAATCCGGAACCATAGGTGTCATCGGAAAGTCACTCGGAGTGATAGCGATGACATTGCCACTGCTATCGGCGACGATTATCTGACTGGTATCATCTCCTACTCTGGGAGGTATCGGAAGATCGCTATTGGAGTGTGGACTAATGTATGGCGTGTATCCATCGATTGCTATGGGTAGCGGAAAGGATGTGAATGCCGCATCGGTAAGTGTCTTTGATCTGGCCACGCCATACGTCGGATCAAGCAATTGATCTGAAGGAACATCTACATAATCTGGATCTCCGAAGTAGGCCTCTCGATCTGACATCACGAGTTCTATCGCTTGAGTCACTGTATGTATATACTTCCCAGAGTTCTGACCCATTGACTTCAGATCTACATGACTTAGCAGATCTAATGCCATTACTAATGTCATCCCTTGACTCCATGGACCATTGACATATACTTCATATTCACCAAAACTACCATGATATGCAGTTTCCCATGCTCCTTGATAACTGGCAAGGTCTTCTCTTTGGATGAGACCATCTTGTTCGGTATGCATCTCAGTAATGGCCTCAGCGATCGGACCATTATAAAAATGCGCTCTTACAGCATCGAGGGCTTCGCTTCTTGATTGCCCTTCTCGCAATGCAGTCAGTTCTACTTTAGAAAGGGATATAAACGTATCCGCTAAGTCAGGTCTTCTAAACCGATCTCCTAAATGCAGCGGTTTCCAAGGAGTTGATCCTAAGTAGACTTTTGCATTATATGGCAATAGGTATCTGTATCCTAAACGCTCTTGGAGGGATAAGTCCATATTATAGTGCATCACATGATGGATCGGAAATCCTTCTTTAGCACGAGCGATGGCAGGTTGGATTAATTGAGATAGCGTCATCGTCCCATATGCTTTCAATATCGCAATAACGGCATCTGGGCCACCAGGTATGAGTTGTGCATAGATATCCATGCTGGGGACCACTTCGAATCCTTTCTCTTTGAATCTGGCGATGCTTGCCAGTTTCGGTGCCTTGCCGACGCCGATGTAACCTTTGATAGAGTCTTCGGCCCCATTGTAGATCATCATAGGCGCTATACCTGGGAATCCCGATGCCTCCCCGTGCGTTACATAGAGCATGAACAATCCCGCTATCGCGGCATCATATACATTTCCTCCGCTCTCTAAGACATCCATCGCGGCTTGACTGGCCCATGGGGTTCCGGCTATTACTCCATATTGCGACGCTGTAACCATCTCCCGCTCTTGTCCCCACGGATCATCAAATGGCATCAGGTCTGCAGGCCCTTTTGGAACAATCCAATAAGCAATCACTAATACCACAATGGCCATAAGAATGATGGCAAATAACCATTTCAATAATCGAAGGAGTTTGGATTTCATGTTTCGGAAAGTATATACTTGATTGGCAAACAAGTTACGGTTATTTCAACATCGCTCAATAGCCATAATTGACCTCTTTGTTGGTTGAGCGGAGTCGAAACCACACCTTATTGAGCAGCGTAGAATAGCTGGTTGAGCGGAATCAAAACCAAATTCGAAAGAACCCATAGTTTATCCGTTTTGCCCTATGCTTTTCAGATAACCAAGATAGTCCCTGTATATATCCGTCCGAATACCTCCGATTCCATACGCTCGGACAATATTCATGAGGATATCCTGCATATTGTTAAAACAATTCAGTCGTTACATTTTTATACTTGGGGTGGTTTGAGATTCTTTTGTCAAAGAACGATAAGTGTTGATCTATAATTAGCCCTCTAAGACCACGATGAACACAAGTAATATTATATTCATAGAAATTTATATCAGATGATTCGATCTTCAAAATTCCTTTTTAGCCTTATCATATTCAGTCTTTGCTTCGCTTATTCCTGTAGACAATCTCCGGAGCCAGTCATAGATATGGAAACCGGCGTGCCGAACTTCGGATTGTATGATCAGAATGGTGAATTTCATACACTCTTCTACTATTCGGATGCTAAGGCCATCGTTCTATACGTGCATGGCAATGAGTGCCCTATCGTTCGCAATGCCGTAACAGATCTTAAGTCTGTGCGCAAGGAATTCAGAGATCAAGGAGTGAAGTTCTTTATGATTAATTCTAACCTTCAGGATGATCGCGCTTCCATCGCGGTTGAAGCGGAAGAGTTCGATATGGACTTCTCGATATTAAAAGATAAAGCGCAATTAGTGGCAGAGGCCATTCAGATACATCGGACAGCAGAAGCAATTGTAATAGATCCATATAGCTGGTCGATCATCTATCGCGGACCTATTAATGATCGCATGGGATATGAAAGTCAGAAGAACGAGGCCGATAATCATTATCTCACTAATGCCCTCAATTCGCATATAAACAAAGAAGAAATAGTTGAAAGTTACGTTCGTGGTAAGGGATGTCTCATCCATGTGCCATTCCGTAATAAGGAGGCGTATTCAGATATCTCTTACGAGCATGATGTGGCTCCTATTTTGATCGATAAGTGTATGGATTGTCATATAGAAGGTGGTATCGCTCCATGGCAAATGAAAGATCACGCGACAGTATTCGGATGGTCGATGATGATGCGTGAGGTATTGCGAACAAGACGGATGCCACCATTCCATGCAGATCCTGAATATGGTGTATTAAAGCACGACTTATCACTGAGTACAGAAGAATTACAAACCTTAGTACACTGGATCGACAATGGTGCTAAGAAAGATGGTCATCGTGATCCTTTGGCAGAATTCGAAGGGGTTGTCCCAAAATGGGATTTGGGAGAGCCGGATCTGCTTATTGAGTTAGATGAAGTAGCTATTCCTGCAACGGGCGTACTTGACTATATATATCAAGAGCAAGATGTTATAATAGACAAAGATATCTGGGCAACAGGATTTCAAATACTGCCAGGGAATCGAGAAGTACTGCACCACGTATTGGTAAGTGTCATCTATCCTGATGGATATTTGGAACCGATCGATCGAAGTAGTCCGTGGCTAGATGGCTTACTCGCAGCTTGGGCTCCAGGTGGTGAGACAGAGGTCTTCCCAGAACATACAGGACGTGCGATTCCTAAAGGATCAAAGCTGCACTTCCAGATGCACTTCACTACTAATGGTAAAGCTCAAACGGATCAATCTACGGTAGGACTCTACTATACAGATGAAGAGCCAGATAACGAATATCTGATGGTAGGCGCATTCAATACTAATCTACAAATTCCACCTGGAGAGCGGAACTATGAGAACAAGGCGAAATATTTATTCGAGCATGATGCTACCCTATATACACTCTTCCCTCATATGCACTTCCGTGGAAAAGCCATGAAATTCACAGCACTCTATCCAGACGGACGAAGAGAAGTATTGCTCAATGTTCCGAATTATAGTTTCAATTGGCAACGGGGATATGATTTTAAAGAGCCATTGGATATTCCAGCGCGAACAGTCCTATTTATAGATGCCGTATTTGACAATTCTGATCGAAATAGTTTTAATCCAGCACCAGAAAAGACAGTCTACTGGGGTGACTTTTCCTTTGATGAGATGTTAATCGGGTACCTCAGTTTCGAATATCATAAAGACAGCAAAGCTCTTTCTATGAATTAAGCATTTGATGTTTGGGGCAGTTATCTTCTTGACTGCTCTTTCGCGAAATAAAATTCAATCTCCGACTGAATTTATATTCCTATTTGGTTTAGAATCAATTTGGTTTTCTATAAAAATATACGTCCTTCAAGATCACTGATAATTAGCATGCAAGAAACAATTATAAAATCCATAGATCTCAGGAAGAGTTACCAAACCGGTAAGACGGAAGTCCCAGTGATTAATGGAATAAACATATCCCTCTACAAAGGGGATTTTACAGTGATTATGGGTAGCTCTGGGTCTGGAAAGTCTACCCTACTCTATCTATTGAGTGGTCTCGAAGTGCCAAGTAGTGGTGAGATCTGGTTAGAAGACAAACCCGTCCATAGTATGGATGAGAAGATGATGACCTTGATCCGTCGCGAGTACATTGGTTTCGTTTTTCAAGATTTTAATCTAGTACCCAATCTTACCTTCTTAGAGAACGTATTGATTCCAGCGTATCTGGTAAAGAATGATCGCAAGGCGCTCAAAGAGAGAGCAAAAGGTCTCATGGCTAAAATGGACATACTGGATCTTATAGATCGGCTACCTTCCGAAGTCTCTGGAGGACAGCAGCAGCGATGTTCTATGGCAAGAGCGATTATCAATAATCCTCGCGTCGTTATGGCCGATGAACCTACTGGAAACCTGAATTCATCTTCTTCGGAATCTGTGCTCAATATATTGACAGAGCTTAATGAGACAGGTCAAAGCATCATCATGGTAACGCATGAAGTAAAATCCGCTTGTCGGGCGAATAGGATCATATTTCTAAAAGATGGTCAAATAGAAGACGAGCTCAACTTTGAAAAAGAGCAATCTACAGATGACAAAGAAGTGCAATTATTGCAATGGCTCGCGGGAAAGGACTGGTAGAATATGAAGGGTATACTTCTCATTACATGGGCCAATATTAAGCGCAGAAAAGTTCAAACTTTTCTCGTCGCTATTTGCATTGCACTGGCAGCTCTAATGTTCTCAACCTTGATCGGGATTGGGCTGGGTATGGAGCGCCCTTTCGAAAATTTATTCGCCAATCTTAAGGCCTCACATATCGTGATGGAATTTGATGTGGATATTCATAATCCACAAGAAGTCAAATCTTGGTTTGAGGCTCAAGACGAGGTGGAACATGTCTCTATTCCGAGAATTCAAAAATACATAAGAAACAACCTCATTTTTAAAGGGGAGGAATTTGCTAATAGTGTTCAATTGCGAGAGCATCAGGGCAATTCTATGAATCATGATAATCTTGATATTATCAAAGGTGAAGAGGCAGATTTTCCAGGCCCCGGAGAGATATGGATTCCCAATCATTGGTTGAATCAGAATGAGATTGTTATAGGAGATACCATATCCGTACCAACCAATAATGGCCTCTTCCCATTGCTTGTTTCTGGGATCGTCGTAGACGCGCATTATGCGAATGGATTATTCAATCCGAGTCCTGCATGGATCGGACCTGGTGGTTTGGCAATGATGTTTCCTGTCAATGAGCTTTCATTTATTACGCTTGGTATTCGCGTGAAAGACTTAGATTCTATAGATCCTGTCTGGGCACGATTCAATAAAGAATTTACCTATCAAGGATTTAGTACGCAGTATAGTTTATTCAAGCAGATATTCCAGATTGTCTATCAGATTACAGGAGGCTTACTTTTCATATTTGCCATCTTTGGGATTATTGTGACACTGATCATTACATCTTCCGTAGTGAATAGTGCGATCAAGACCGACTATAAGATGATCGGTATGCTCAAGGCGCAGGGGTTTACGAATATGAATGTGATTACGGTCTATTTACTGCAGTTCTTTCTAATTACTGTAGTTGCCGTTCCGTTCGGACTGATGGGAGGCTACTTTATGACACTGCTTGTATTCAAGTCGTTAATAACTGCCATAGGCACAGTCAACTTTGACATCTCCCTCTTGCTACCATCGATAGCTACTTTCTTTGCATTCTTAATTGGAATACTTTTTATTACCTATCGTACAGCACTGCAAGCTGGAAAAATACAGCCCGTGACGGCCATCCGCAATGGTGGGCCTCCACAGAAGTCATTCGCGGGAAGTAAATTTAGCTTATTCACTTTACGACCTCGATCTAATCTCGTTATCTTCTTAGGGCTTCGATTTCTAATGTCCAATAAGAAGCGTTCCATCTTTATGTTTATAGGATTATTGTTTGTTGTATTTGTACAACTCTTCTATGCCAATGGACACAACTCCTTAATGGAAATGGATAACAACAGACCTGCTTGGGGATTCAACGATTGTGATCTTTCTATTTCTGAGACAGGAGGTTTTCAAGAAGAAGGAGAAGATTTCTTCAGAAAGGATCTGGAAGATGACGATGACCGTGTGAAGTCCATATCGAAGAGAGGATTTTATGGAGCGACACTTCCGGCTCAAGAGGGAAAAGCGCCCGAAGGGATATTCGGCATCATATATGACAACGATCTTGAAGATGTAGGCTTGTTAACCATATCTGGAAGACACCCGGTTTTCGAAGATGAAATCTCTCTGGGAGTTACGAGTAGTATGGAGTTGGGAAGAGGAATCGGAGATACACTTAATATGTTTTTAGAAGGACAATTGGTAACCTATAATATCGTAGGACTCTACCAAAGTTTGAACAATCTGAGCAAGGGTTTCTATATGAAGCATGAGGGAATTACAGAACTCAATCCACTATTCAAACTGCGGAATTATCAAGTGAAATTAAAAAGAGGTGTTGATCCCGCAGCTTATAAGAAAGAATTAGAAGAGACTTACGGAAGTGCGTATAAGATAGAGATGAGTAGGAATGACCTCGGAAGCCTCAAAGGTATCATCCAAGGTATCATGGATGTGATGACATTGATCTCGTTGATGTTTATAGGAGTTCTATTTGTCACTGTATTTAATGACACCGTATTGAGTATTAGAGAAGGACAACGAAACTTAGGCATCTTTAAAGCTGTAGGAATGACACCGCGTCAACTACAATTAGCCTTAATGGTAAAGGCATTGATCATTGCATTTTTTGCCCTTTTGATCGGTGTTCCTATTTCCTTATATATTATTCCTAATGCACTGGACCAACTGACTACAGCAAGTGGATTGGTACAATTTCCGTATCTGTTTAATCTGAATTTTACGCTCCTTGTAATTCCGTTAATACTGGCCATTACAATCGGAAGTGTCTGGGTCGCATCACAACGAGTCTTGAAGATTCGACCGAGAATATTAGTTAGGGAGTGAAGTGAATTTACAATTAAACAAGATGTCTGTAAACAACCCATTGATCATCATATACCTACCTACCAGAAGGCAGGCTTCAGCTTTTTATATCTCCAGAGCTATGGCTATGCAAAGAAAAAGTCCCCCCATCCTCTTCCGAGGCACCTTCACTTCTGTTTCTTTTGCTTTCGCAATCAATTCTCAGATACTCGACTCTTCGAGATTGTTCGGCCATGCCTTGGCAATCAAGCAGTTATTCTCGCCAATCAGCCCAATCCTAAAATCACTTCTATAAATCATATGCTATGAAGTCAATACTCTTAGTTGTAATTTCTCTTCTATCTCTTGTACTTCAAATCACAGGTCAGGATAATACAATACGCGACGTAGATCAATATCTTCAAGAGTATAAAAAGAATGTCCCCGTCCCGGGATTTTCTGTTGTAATTGTCGAAGGCAATAAAGTGAAATTTATAAAAGGCTACGGTGTAGAACAAGAAGGGAGTTCAAAGGCAATGACCCCCTACTCTACTATCGCTATCAATGCGCTCGGTAGAGGATTCACTTCTTTGGCTATCATGCAATTAGTAGAACAAGGATTACTAGATTTAGACAAACCTGTGATTACCTACTTGCCTTGGTTTACCACTGCCAATAAAGAATTCAGTGATTTGATTACGCTTAGAATGTGCTTAAGCAATACGACAGGAATTCCACCACAATACGAATCTCTCCCAGATCTGCAATCCGATAATGCTGCAGAGTCATTTGTAAGATCTTTTGAAAGTCATTTTATAAAGCGGAAACCTGGAATGACGCATGAATTCTGCGATGAAGGGTATGTTATCGCTGGCCTCGTATTGAGCAAGGTGACCGGCATGAGCTATGGAGATTATATCCGAAAGCACATTATATCCCCATTGGGAATGAAGGCTACAAGTCCAGATGGCAAGCAATTGGAAAGAATTAAGGTGCTATATGGTCATGAGCTGGGTTTAGAAGAATGTCTCCCCGCAGTGCCGTTTGTAACAGATAAAAATTTCAGAGCCGCAGGTTCTGAGTTCTATTCTTGTGCTGCAGATTTAGGGAGCTACTTGATCGCACTCCTTAATGGAGGAACCTATAAGAACACCTCTCTTCTGTCTACTGAAGGTGTCGAAGAACTATTCAAACCCAATGTCTCCTTCCAAGGTCTCGGCACCATGCTGGGCGGCAATGGAATTGATATTCAATACACTTTAGGCTGGCTCGGAATGAATATAGAAGATCGTGATATTATGATCCATACGAGCAACAATGGAAATGTTGCCTCCATCATAGGGCTCAATAGAGCTAAAAACCAAGCGTTTGCAATGCTCTTTAATGCGGATGTAAATAATCTTGATAGATTCGAATATGATGGAATGGAGCATACCGTCAATAATGTAATCCATCTCCTAAATGCTGAAGACACCACAGATTTCGGTATTATGAGATTTGATAGACCTGATGAGGAAGATTTCTTACTGCCTCAAGAAGAGCAGGAAAAGTATCTCGGAACCTACCTAGCATATGGTAAGCCAAGTCCATTCTTTAAAGATATGACGATTGAAATATCAAAAAGGCAGGATGGAGAATATGAATTATTAGCTCGACAAGAAGCCCTATTCAAAGGACGATATAGGCTGGATTTTATCAATGAATCTCGGGCTTGGATGTTGAATATCTCCAATCCCCGACAAGTGCAGTTTTCTATATACCCAGATGGCTTTATAGGTGGGCTCTTTATGTTTGGATCTGAATTCAAAAAACGCAATAAGGCACAAGAAGCTCGTTTCAAAGAAGTGCACGCTCCTGAACGTGATCTGTCATTTAGACTTCCGTCAACGCTTGATCACAATTGGAATGGTAATTCGCTTATTGCAAATATGACAGATCAAGAAAATACAAGTTTCCAACTTACCTATAACGCTCTCAATCACTCCACATTTCAAGAATATATCGCTCAGCAAATAGAAGGGAAAAATGTTTCCATTAAAGGAATATTGAATAAAGAGGTCCTTAAAAAAGGTATCTGGGCAGAGCAAACCCTCGTCATTCAAGAAGGAAGTGAAAAAATGCAATACTTTATCGCTTCCTACCAAGATCCTGTTAGTCAGAAACAAATGCAACTCACGCTAAAGACTCCTTGGGGGAAGTTTTCAACGGAGCAGCAAGAATTAATTAAGAATATCCGTCAGTCTGTAGGTTTTAGTACTTTGGAGTAGAAGTCATTTAAAAGTTAAACAAGTTGCCTGCAAATCAAGTAGTTATTCTCGTCAATCAGCCCAACTCTTTAATCACGTCATAACTTAGTCTTATGCATACATCTTCAAGAACATTTGATCCAACTGTAGATGACCACAATTGGCAGATCCTATTTGAGACACACTTCCAGGATTTGCAGTCTCTTAACGCGATTTCTACTCTTTGGATATCAGGTCTTTCTAAATTAGGAATAGATCAAAGTAAGCGACCTCTTGCTAAAGACCTCACTGCATCCATTAACCAATACACGGGTTACACATTCGTACAGACTTCACAGAATATCATCTTAGAGCAGATAGATTGGTATCGCATGATAGCGGACTATAAGATGCCTACGACCTCCTTCGTTAGGACACCTGAAGAATTAGAGTATTGTGATGAGCCAGATATCTGGCATGATATAATGGGACACATTCCATTTCTTGCAGAGCGCACATATTCTGATATGTATCAATTACTCGCCAAGACTTATATAGCTGCATATACCTCTGACAGACAAGATCTCCTCAGAGAGCTCGACTTTATAGGTGGCATGTTGATAGAATTAGGATTGATTCGCGAAGTCTCAGGAGTGAAAGCGTTTGGTTCTACTTTCTATTCGTCTTCTGAAGTATTTGAAGCCTTTAAACCTGAGAATCAGATTGAATTTACAAAAGCAGCCTTGCAATCTGGAGAATCTTATGATCGGCACAGCTTCCAAGGGAAGTATTACATATTCGATTCTATAGAACAGTTGAATTCAATAATTCATGATATAGCGGGGAGATTACTGCCGCAGAGAGGGTAAAACTCTTCTGCTTAGTTTGTAGTACTAATGATGGAAAATGAAAATAATTTACGCTGAAGGTTTCCAACCTCTCACCACACCAGCAGGTTGAGCGGAGCCGAAACCCTACTCTCCAGAAATATTACCAAAGTCCGTATCCGTTATTTCTCTAAATTCATCCAGCGTCCCATCATCGCCGTAGTCTTTCTGTCTTTGTTGAATTTCTAATTTCATATCACTAATGACAGATGTATATGTTGCATCATCGATGGCATTATTCAATTCATTAGGATCCTTTTCTAAATCATAGAATTCCCACACGTCGATATCGTAGTAGAAGTGAATCAGTTTATATCGCTGTCCTCGAATCCCATAATGGGGTTGCACATGATGCCAAAATGGAAATTCGTAGTAGTGATAATACATTGTCTTCTGCCAATCTTCAGAAGTATTTCCTGCGATATTCTGAGCGAAGCTTTTTCCATGGATATCTTCAGGAATAGGTACTCCTGCCAGATCTAAGAGTGTAGGGGCAAAATCAACATTGGATATAATATCGTTATTGTCGAATTGCTTTTCAGCAAATGCCGGATAACGCAATACGAATGGCATCCGTAGTGATTCTTCGTACATAAACCGCTTATCAAACCAACCGTGATCTCCAAGGTAAAATCCCTGATCCGAAGTATAAACGACCACAGTATTCTCAGCAAGACCATTATCATCCAAATATTGCAATACCCTTCCGATATTATCATCTACAGATTTGACACATGCGAGGTAGTCTTTGATATAGCGTTGATATTTCCATCGTCGTGCTTCATCTACAGACATCGAGTCATTCGGCAACCATCCTTCTTCTTGCCCTCGCTGATTACCCGCTCTTAACCATTGGCCTTTCTCCTTATCCGATAATCCTTCTGGAGGAGTCAATTTCATATCTCGTCGGTTGAGATAATCCATAGTCATATCTGTATCTCCTGCTGTCTTCAATCGGCTCTTATAATCATCATTAAAAGTTGGTGGATATGGTAATGCTTGATTCCCAAATAAGTCTTTGTATTTTTCATCAGGATCCCAATTTCGATGAGGAGCCTTGAATTGTAACATCATAAGAAACGGCTCCTCTCCATCCTTATTCCCGTTCAACCAATCCATTGCAAAGTCGGCCGTCAAATTAGTGGCATAGCCTTCTTCTGTGACTTGCTCACCATTGTCATTGTAGACGGGATTGTAATAAAACCCTTGCTGTCCTTGGTTATTATGATACTTGAAGTAGTCAAAACCTCTCGGTTCCGTTCCTAAATGCCATTTGCCTACCAAAGCGGTTTTATATCCGCTTTCTTGAAGTGCTTGGGGAAAGGTCCATTGATCGGCGTTGAATTTTCCTCCGCTCTCATTCTTATAGTATCCATTGGCATGGCTGTATTTCCCTGTAAGTATCGCAGCTCTACTTGGACCACAAATAGCATTCGTACAAAAGACATTATTGAACTTCACTCCTTCTTTTGCAATACGATCGATATTCGGAGTTTGCAAATAATCATCATAGATTCCACCGTATGCTGTTATGGCATGTGCCGCATGATCGTCACTCATGATGTATAGTATGTTAGGACGCTCTTTAAGCGTTTTGACTTTGTTAGGAGATTGACAAGCGATTGCCAAAATGAGACATATAAATGTATAACCCAATACTTGAAATGGAGTATGTGTTCTATTCAATTTTAGTGGTTTTTGATTTAAAATTGACCAATTATACAACTTTTACAAAAGGTGCTATTGGCAAAAATACTAAATACATCTTCTCTCTGGAGCATATAAACATTGTAAATAAAAGATGCAAGAAGAATGCTCTAAACTCGCGAAGTCCACATTCAAGAGAACGTACGGGATCTTTTAATACTGCTCTTTTCTATAAAACGTTGAAAGCTATATATCTCAAGCTTGTCAGCATTTGGACCTTATCTCCCTAAGAATCGTTATTTTTTGGGGCTTCCTTTGAATGGAATCAAACTTATTTTAGGGTAAGCTCTCTATAATCACCCCAAATAAGTTCTCAATTTTGATTCTGGAATCGTCAAAACCAGGCTGAACAAAAAAATATTTCTGATATAATGAGTACAAAGGCATTATCAGCTTCTTATATTACTGTATCATATAAAAACCTTAGGAATGCCTACTGTTCGTCCTGTCTTCTTGTTGCTCTTGTTTTTCAGCTATTCCGCGCATGCTCAGATCTATGATGACTATTTTGGTAACGGACACACGATAGGTGTGAAAGTGACGTCTAGTAGTGATGAACTGCCGGATAGTTCTTTTTATAGTATTGATGGTTCCAATATCATTCCCGATTTGGCAGGGGCCGCTCGATTCTTAAGTAATGCAACACTTGGTACAGATTATGAAGAAATAGAAAGGGTAAGTCAGATCGGTATTAACCCTTGGATTGATGAGCAGATGGCACTTCCTACAGATTCCTTCTACCTTGATTTATACAAAAAAATATACTTTGATATAATCGAAGAGCGTCATAATGTAGTTACTAGTGCCATCCCTATTGATTCTGTTAGAAGACAGGAAATATTAGGGTTCGCTTTTTATGAAAAACTATTTTCAAAACCAGATATTCTAAGGCAACGTGTAGCGATGGCGTTGAGCCAGATATTTGTTATTACGAGAAGCGCAAACTTTATACTTAATCGGGGATTTGGAATTAGTGATTATTATGATCTGCTCTATAAAGACTCTTTTGGCAACTTTCGAGATCTACTTGAGGATGTCACAATGCATCCTATCATGGGCGTTTATCTAAGTCATCTTCAAAATGAAAAAGCCGATACTAGTGCTGGGGTCTTTCCAGATGAGAATTATGCCAGAGAAATTATGCAGCTATTCACAATAGGATTGTTGCAGTTAAATATGGATGGCACCGTGAAGCTTGATGCACATGGAAAGTCGACACCTACATATGATATCGAAGATGTGCAAGAACTGGCAAAGGTATTTACTGGTCTTTCAGGAGGAGCGTATGATCCAGAAAGCATATCTAGCCAAATAGGATTGCCTTTAATATTCAATCGTAGTAAGAACCAATTCGATTATACCGTTCCAATGGCGATGTATGATGAGTTTCATGAACAAGGCATCAAAATATTAACTACAGGAGATACAATTGAAGCCGGTCAAACAGGCATGCAAGATATAAGTGATGTGATAGACATATTATTTAATCATGATAACGTTGCGCCTTTCATTGCTAAAAGGATGATACAACATCTTGTGAAATCTAATCCTACTCCTGCATATGTCAATAGAGTTGCTCTAACATTTGGAGACAATGGGTCCGGAGAGCGAGGAGATATAGGGGCTGTTGTGAGAGCCATCTTAATCGATCCAGAAGCGATAGATTGCAATTGGATCGAAGAGGCCGCAGGAGGAAAACTCATCCAACCTCTTGAGAGATTTATAAATTTGTATTTAGCTTTTGATATACAATCACCTTCAAATAAATTTTACTTTAGAGATAAACCACTATTGGATGGCAGAGTAGAACAGTCCTTTTTAAATGCTCAGTCAGTATTCAACTTTTTTACTCCGTTTTATGCTGAGACCAACTTTGTCGCACCCGAAGATCTGGTATCTCCAGAATTTCAAATATTACATTCTATTTCTAGTATAAACTACTTGAATCTTATTGAAAATTCAATCAAACGAAAACCCTTCAATAATTTCACTGCCGTAAATCCTCTTATTGGAAATAGTGTTGTAAACACAGATGACGAACCCTTTCTGGACTTCTCTGATGAATTAGCTCTTTATGAGTCAGCGGGTGGAATACAAGCTTTGCTGGATAGACTTGACATCCTGCTTTGTCGAGGACAGTTATCGCAGTCAACAAAAGATATTATAGCAAATACCATTACTCAATACGAAAGTAATATTGGTTCTTATACAAGTAAAAGAGCAGTTGAAGACGCGTTATACTTTGTCATGGCTTCACCAGACTACATCATTCAAAAATAAATCGCACTATGAGTCATCATCACACAAGACGCGGATTTTTAGCTCAACTTGGTTTGGGTTGTGCTTCAGTTGGTGCTACATCACTCCTTTCAAGCATTACAAATCTGAGTTTAATTAATGCAGCAGCAGCCGCAAACAGATCTGTTTATGCGCCGGTGATCGGTAAATATAAAGCGATAGTATGCCTTATGCTTTCTGGAGGTAATGATAGTTTTAATATGCTCGTACCCAAAGGAGATCCCGAGTATCAGGAATACGCTAACGTGCGTACAAATCTTGCCCTGGATCAAGATGCCATTAGGACGATCAATCCAACTAACAATGTGGGCAAACAATTAGGATTACATCCTAATTTAGAAAATATACAGACGCTGTTTGAATCAGGTGATGCTGCATTCTTGGCAAATATTGGAACCCTTGTAGAACCTACAACGGTATCTCAATATGTGTCCGGTTTGGTCCAAGTGCCGGAAGGTCTGTTTTCACATTCAGATCAAAGATTACATTGGCAAACATCGGTGCCACAAGACCGCAGTGCCAATGGCTGGGGCGGACGACTTGCAGATATATTGTACACTAACAATACCAATCAGAATATCTCAATGAATATTTCGCTCGACGGGATCAATACTTTCCAGCGTGGTAATATCATCACAGAATATTCAGTTCAGCCAGGAGGAGGAGCCGTCAACATTAATGGATCTAACAGTAACAACTTTTATAATACACTGAAGAGGGAGACTCTGGATAGCATGCTGGAAGCAAGCTATCAAAACATTTTGCAAAAGGCTTATGCTAGCACCATCAGTGATAGCAAAAGCAATGCTATTGAATTTGGCGCGGCACTTGCTCAAGGTGAAACTTTTACTACAGAGTTCGGTACGGATGCTTTATCGCAGAGATTCAAAAGCGTGGTAGAAGTAATTGCTTCACGAGTGCCTCTTGGAGTGAGTAATCAGACCTTCTTTGTGCAACAGGGAGGTTATGATAATCATGACAATAACTTAGAGGATCACGGGGCACTGATGGCTAATCTCGATGAAGCCGTTGGTTCTTTTTATGATACTTTAGTAGAGCTTGGATTAGAAAATGATGTGGTTATTTTTACAGCTTCTGATTTTGCAAGAAAATTAGTTTCTAATGGAGATGGATCAGATCATGCGTGGGGTGGCAATTCATTAATAATTGGTGGTGCTGTGAATGGAAAAAAGATTTACGGTTCATACCCGGATTTGTACTTGGGGAATAATTTAGATGCTGGCAATGGACGGATTCTCCCTACGCTTTCATGTGATGAACTATTTGCAGAATTAGCACTGTGGATGGGGGCATCCAGTGGTGACCTCAATCAGATACTTCCCAATATTGATCGCTTTTGGACTCCTACTCCGGCGGCAGGGCCACTTGGAATATTACCTATAGCCTAAACCGATTGTATATGAAAAAAATATTACTCTTTTTTACAATTGTGCTTTCTCCTCTATTTGTCATCAGTCAATGTGTTGATAATGGTAATCAATGGGCCAAAAGTTGGACTTCTTGCCAGACACGAACCAATCCGAATCCTGTGCATGGAGATAGTCATTGGATCTTATATGAATTCACAGAAAACCATTACATCGATTCATCGCATATTTGGAACTCTAATAGGAATGGGGAAAGTGGAAGTGGAGTCAAAGATTTCATAATTGATTATTCTTTGGATGGTCAGAAATGGGTAGCATTAGGAAGTTTCACAATCCCTCAAGCTTCAGAAAGTGACACCTATCAAGGTATTATAGGCCCGAATTTTGGAAATACATACATCAACAAAATTCTTATTACGGTACTTTCTACACATGACGGAGGAGGGTGTGCAACGATTGCTGAAATAATATTCGCAGTCAATGCCGAAGAATGTCATGGAGTTATAGACGCTTGCGGCAATTGCAACGGGCCTGGAGCCCCTCTGTGGTATATTGATGCTGATGGCGATAGCAAGGGAAGTGATAGTCAAACAATAGTTGCATGCGAACAACCATTCGGATATGTAGATAACGATAATGACATCTGCGATAGTGGACAGTTAGGATGGGATGAAATATATCCGCTATTTGATAATAGTTGTAATGGATGCCACATCGCTGCTTCCTCCGGAGGCCTAAATTTGGGCAGTTATCAAAGCTTTATTCTTGGCGGTCTCAATTGTGGACCGAGTATTACATCGGGAACGACGCTTATCGGGGTGATTACAATTGATCAGTATAATGGATGTACATCACCTCTTTCATTTCCATCAATGAATGACCGGACAGTTCAACCACTTAATGAAGTAGAATTAGACATGCTACAAAGATGGATCAACGGAGGTGCACCAGAGTCATGTACTGATTTTTGTCCAGAAAATGAAAATGTTCAGATCACTTTTACTGAAGGCACAATAGCATACAGGCAAGCAAGTAATGAAATATCAAGTAATGCCATTATAGAACCATCTACGTTAATAACATATGATGCTGGTCAACAGATGTCTCTTGAAACAGGTTTTACCATCTTACAAGGTGGTCAGTTTATAGCTAAATTAGAAGGGTGCGAGTAATAGTCATTTTTCAAATTTCAAAGATATGCAATTACAATTTGCATTGCTCAAGAACCCGATACTCGTGTGTATAACAAATTGCACTATATGCTGATTTAAGCGGCGGCCTTTATCCCCTGAGAGACTAATTCCCAAGCATTACTTTTGTTGTAGCATCTTAGGGTAGCTATTGCATTAGCACCTTTGAGAGACCATTTTTGTCCTGATAGTTTCATTCTTTGTTGTATTACACTCCTATGAGCTGCTTCTATTGGGCCGGAACCTATGAGTAATTTACTTTCTAAATAGGTTTTGTATTGCATCCGAT
>JBLIDB010000078.1:0-19821 GCA_047634015.1 Saprospiraceae bacterium | reverse complement strand
CAGAATGCTACCATATTAGCCATTCCAGTTTCAAATAGAGCCATGGTGATAGCACCTCCTCGATGTCCTATTCCACAACAAGCAAGATTAACCTTATCGCTCGGTGCTACTTTTTTCATTGGAGCAGCCGTACTAACTGCACAGGATGGCAATATTGTGAATCCCGCCGCCGATGTGACGGCGCTTGCTTTTATAAAATTTCTACGTTTCATTTGTGAATATTTTGATCTATCTATTTTGTAATTATTACTATTCTTGATTTCTTCTCGGAAGCCTAATATAAGGACACTTCATGAAAAAGAATGCAACAGACTATTCTCTTAGTCATCTTCCACAATCCACTTTCATCTAAAAACCGTTAACGTTAACGATTTTTTCTGAATTACGACACATAATTCTTATTATTTCGAAAATAATGTTGCTCATTTGTTCATGATCCATTTCGAACTAAATCTAAGATAGTTGGACATTTTGATAATCTATGCGACATCCAGGGTATTGGAATTCTGTTACTCTCAAAGAACATAGTGTACTTCATTGTGCGTGTTTTGAGTGAATATCAACTAACTCAAAGAACGAGGGGCGTGGTAAGAACGGACCAATACCTAAGTATAGTTTTAGCTATATCCCTAACTATAAGCACCAGTAAGAATCGATTTCAACCATAATGGTCGGATTTGGGCAATCGAAATGTATGGGTATGACTAATCTTGAGGGGATTAATGAACATGCTCAAGTAGACCGCATAACACTATTGGAAGAAAGGGATCATGGTGGGTTTACGGATCAGATAAAGGTCTTCTTGGATTGCCCTGTACTCCCAAGAGCTATTGCTCATGTTTATGGGGGATTACTATATGTAGAACCTCCCAATCTATGGTCCGCGTAAATAGAGAGTGATCAACCCGGTCAAAGAACATTAGTGCATTCTATGTATGCGGATGCGCGTAATGTGGAACATTAACCCAATGGATTGATGATGAATATCGACAACTGAATTTACAATTCGAATTCAAATTTTCGAAATCGACTTGTCAGCGTCATGTGGACCAAAGAGTCCACCTCAGATAGAGGGCAATCGGGCATAAGTAAGGGCGATTTTGGAAGACTATATTTCAACAGTTCTTTCCTACACATCTATGCGTTATCCTCTAAATCCGAGATACCAAGAGGCAATCGTCAGCAGTCCTACTGGATACGAAGCTTATTATGTATCACAATCAATTCTTGATAGTGTCCTGCATTTCTCCCTTTCTTTAGCTATCTCAAATCGTCAAGAAAAGAAGGTAAACTCCGTCTTTGAAAAAGATAGGTGTACGTCAAAACATCAGAACCAATAGACAAATCCTCTATCGAAAGTTATGTGGGGATTGTCCCGGACCAACAGACAATGGTATTACTGAACTTGCACCACCTCTGAAAAATTCAGAATGCATCAATGGCTCCTTGAATAGACTGATATCCATTATCCTTCATGGCATGATTGGCCACTTTACAATTAATGGGACCTAGTATAATCTCAATACCGTAATGCCTGAGCTTAATACTAATACAGAATTATCTGATCAAGATATTGCTGATATTATAAAATTCCCACAGAATACATTTGGAACTACCCCTCGAGGAATGAATCCAAAAGAAGTTAGAAAATCAAGAAATCTAAAACCCAAAAATGGAAATCTCTGGACAGAAGAAGAAGAGATTATAAATGTAATATTTAAACAGGTGATTCTTGTGATCTCCTTATAAAAATAAGTATAATCTAAAAGTAAGATATTCTATTTTATTAATTTTGAATGTAAATACTTTTCTTACTGCTGAATGAGTAAATATTTGATCCAAAGCTATAAATGAATACATCTATATTAAATCGTGCTCTTATGGGAAGATTGATATTTAAAATATATTTTTTTATTATTATCAACTACGTGCTATAACAATATCAACAATATTTTTCACTATTAAAAGAACCACAAATGAAAGTTTACATTGAATTATGAAAAGCCACGGATGCATGGCTTGCACTCTCTCAAGAAGAAAGAGAAAATTATATGGCTCAACTCGGGCCAGCAATTGCGGGTATGGTCGCCAAAGGAATGGAAATCGTAAACTGGGGAGTGAACGATCCGGAAACAGATAATAGGGCAAATTTTGACCTCTGGTCCGTAATGAAATTTCCGGACAGCGAACAAGTAAAAAACTTTGAGCAAACCGTCACGGGAGCATTATGGTATAACTACTTCACACAAATCAATGTATCTGGTGAAGGGACTTCGCCTGATGAAGTGATCGGAAAATTAATAGCGCTTTAACTGCAATTTGACAGTAGCGCATCCATTATAAATTCAAGTGCATAATCAGGGTTCCAAATACATTTAAGACGGAATGCATCCAATGATGCTTTCGATCATTTATTTATTTTTCATGACCCACTTTAGGCTCTTTTTAAATATAGACTGATATGCAGGTAAGGAATTCGCCCGCTCATCATGACCTAAAGAATTGCCTACCATCTTGGGAGTTGTTCAACGGCTTAAGGCCTTCGAGATCTCTATAATAGTAAAAACATATTAGACTTTTAGAACTAATCGGCTATCATATACTTCTTATTAGTCATGGTAATTAGTGTATCATCATCTCCTGATCTATTAAGTTCGTCATTCAGTTGATCTCTTAATACACTGATTAGGCGACATCCAAATGAAGATCCTAATTTATTCTGCTGATCACTTACGACCCTTATACCATCATCTTTGACAGAGCGTACTAATGATTGATCAATTTCTGAAAGGCTTACATTGATAATACTCTTACATTTTTCTGGAAAAGCATATTTAAGCGAATTACTCACTAACTCATTGACTACTTATCCAATAGGAATTGCAGAATCTACATTAAGGTTGAGATCTCGTATATCTAATGACAACGTAACCTGATCTCTACGGATATTGTAAGAATCGAACAATCCGCGTACAAGCTTTGTGAAGTATTCTTTTATATCTACACCAGTAAGGTTATCTTCTTGATATAGATTCTGATGGATTAAGGCCATCGATTGGACTAAATCTTGCCCTTCTTGTAATACATCAAGCGCTACCTGATCGGATATATACTCTGTCTGCAGACCTAATAAGGAAGAGATAAATTGCCAGTGGTCCTTTACCCTATGATGAATCTCCTTTACTAGCGTTTCTTTCTCTAATAATAACTTAGAGATAATACTATTTTGATATTGAGTTTTGGTGTATAGTTCATAAAGAAAGAGAAAAGGCCAAAGATGAATAGGCCAAAGATGAATAGGCCAATACCTACATCATAGATTTTTAATCCGGCCGCATTTAGTATATTTTGGAATAATTCATTCTTGGTATTTCGAAGCGATATTTGATTTTGGTTCTTTTCAGTTTCAAAAGCAACATTGAGTGAGGCAATCCTATCGGTAGTTCCATTGTTAATAATGCTGTCTTTTTGGATGGTACAAAGTAGATTATTTTTAAATGCTCCCTTTATATTCCTCCAGTTTATCAAGCGCCTTCGACTTGGATTGCAGTATGTCTCTTTTAGATTCCCCCACGTCGGCATCATCAGCATAAGACTACGCTATATTTAATAGTTGCATCGCTGAAGAAGGATTATATAGTGCATTTTCGAGTTGACCGAGCTTCAAGTATTTTTGTGCCAATTCATATTTTACTCCGAGCTGTATTCTAATCTCCATAGCCCTGTCCACTTGGATTTTTGTAGCTTTATAATTTTTCATTTTAGCAAACTGAGATCCTATATTTTCATAATCATATCTAAGTCCCCAACTGAAGTTTGTAATCGAATCAAAGTAAACTGCCTGTTGATAATTATCGATGGCCCTATCATATTGTTCTTGCTCAACATATAAATTTCCAAGACGTTCTAAGCTTAAAGCTTGATCACCGTAAGTCTCGATTTCCTTATTCAGGGAAAGCGCTTCGCGGAAGTTTTTTTTCAGATAGATCGTACTGTTCTAATATCCTATAAATACTTTCGATGTTATTGAGCCCTGCATTTGTTCCTGATGTATCCTTGTTAAGATGATACTGTTTAATAGATTCATACTGATAAGTTAGCGCACCATCCAAATCCCCTAAGGCTTCTGTTACTATTCCTATTGGGAAGTATAACCTGGCTAAGAAAGTAGTGTCTTTTTTTTCATCGAGATAAGGCAGGAACGCTTTAAACAAACTATCTGCAATATTATAATTCCCTTTCGCTTTTTCGGCGGCAGCGATTAAGAACATATATAACCCCTCCTTATATGGATCCTCAGCATTAGCAAATATCTGACGCGAATTATCGGCATATAGCAATCCCGTTTTTATGTCCTATTTTCTGTATGACGACCACGCTTTCTTAAAATACACACCAGCTTCATCCTTATAAGTCTCAAAATCCTCTTATGCCGCAGTCTGATTGATGTTCAGAACTTAGCAAAGCATGGTTAATCGAACAACAAGACTTACTCTTGATAAAATGAAGCTTGACAAATATATCTTCATTATTTGGGCCTATAAGAGTTCAGTGCTATAAGTGAAATCCTTGGTGTAAATTAATCCTGGATTGAGTTTTTTTTAGTAATAACTACAGCGCAATGTTTTATACTTTAGGAATATGCGAGCTTCAATATAGACCAGCACTCAAGACAATCTAAAATTTCACCCTTAGAAAATAAGTGTAGCATCTATTGTGCTGACAAATTCAAATTACTTTCTCTTATTCCACCATCAGTATCTCCCTCCTGAGAGGTACAGAAGATTGAATAAGTTGTATTGATATCACTTATTAATGCTTTTTCCAGTTTATCGTCAAGTACTATAAACATATACCAGGACCACGAACTTACCAATTCATGCTTTTCTTCATTTGGCGATTTCAAGGTATGTACTTTAGCATCCATTCAATATTCATTAATAAGTTTAATTCAAGGTCAGATTGACCCCCAACCAAGACCTTATATCAGATCTTAATGCAAAAATATCATTGATATAATCCGATATTGCTTAAACCAAGGTATAGTTGTTTTATAAATTGGGGGAAATATGGTTCGTTAATTCATTTACATATCATTGAATATCACTACTTCAGCTTTTGGTGGTCCATAGCAATGGCCATTCACTTCAAAAGAGCCTCACCCTGATATCCAAGCATCTATAACTCATTTTATGAATCGAGAGAAAGGCTATGAAAGGTCTTAGACCAACCTCTAAAAGCCCCTCCATCCTGTTCCAAATTCCAAAACTACTTTGGCATTGCCCACTCCAGACTATTTTCTAATATGGATCGATATGCTGGCAAACTATGCGCCCGCTCATCATGTCCTAATGTATTGCCTACTATATTGGCTATTCTATGCTTTACAATCCATACCACTGGAAACTCCTCTCCAGATTCCATTCCTTTTCCGATGGCCAATACTTCAATTTTTGGACCAGTTGGATCATATTTCCATCGATATAATTCATCTACTATTTTGAATTTCGTAGGTACACCTTTCATGATCGGATGGTTTGGCTTGGTTACGATCACTTCAAATTCTTGTAATTTCTCATGAGAAGTAGATCCACCCGCTACTAACTCCTTATTGTACTCCGGCCAATCTTTCCAATTATACCATACACTTGGATGGACAATTAGCATAGGCATTCCCTGATTTACTCGAGAAAAGATAGCTTCCTTTGTAGCATCCTCCATCTCCCTATTATTTGTAAGCATTAGAATATCAGTATCCTTGAGTAGCGTAGTTAGTTCAGAAGACTTCTCTGTATAATTCACTTCATTCTTTCCTTGTTGATTCAAGACTTTGCCATCTGCCACACCAAAAAACTTCAAGAAGTTATGTGATCCTCCGCCGCCCATGATTGCAATCTTCTTAGCATTGGGATTGACAGCGGCATACGATCCTCTTGGACTGACCTTTAGAATGCCTTGCATAATTCTCCAATGTCCTGGAAAGGTGCAGATAAATGGATAGTCACCTGGTACGTCTGGTACTTTGATTTGAATAGCGTCAGATTCGCCAGGATTGACCATTTTCGTTGCGCCCATTATATAACGCGATTTAGGCAAGTATTCCAATTCTGCCGCCTTGGGGTTCGTTAAAAATTTATCAACGATCTTCCCAAACGCATCTGTTGCACCTTTCTCTATTAAAACAAGATTGTGTTGCATTTCGTCAGTATTATTGAATACAATCTCCAATTGTTCTCCAGCCATCGCATGAACTACTTTTTGTTCGTATTCCATGATTTGAGGAATCGTATTAATTACAATTTGGCGTTCTACAGAGATCTTCCTTGGTTGCCCTATCCCGAGATCCAATTGCTGATTGTCACGTTCATTCCTATTATAAACGGCGATTACATTTTTACCTTTTTTGAACAATGCCCCTTTCTCCGATTGCAATCGGATATACTTGTATCTGCTGGCTCTGCTTTTATCAATATATAATAATTTACCATTTATATACACTTCAAACAAGTCGTCATGATACATCTTGAGCACGGGATCACTTATCCCCTCTTCCAAAGTCACTTCTTTCCTCAGCCAAATTTCTTTCTCTACAAGATTTGTACTAAGTCTTTTATTTCGGTCCAACTTTCCAAAGCCAGCCATTCCTGATTCCCACTTACTATCATCATATCCCTCCGTATTCCAATTGCCCTCAGGTGCTGAACTTGTATACTTCCATTCCGAAGCACCTTTTTCTTCAGCACTCAATACGACCATTTCTACATCTTCTTTATCTATCTTCTCAAAGTTCTTCACTCTGAAATAAATGTTACTCGCCGCCATTAGCCACTTGTCTTCTTGATTCGTTTGATTATTAGAAAACTCCTCCATCGCATTATAGAGTTCATCGCTTTCAGGAAGCTCTGTAGCCTTTAGGGCAGCAGCAAGGCGCGTTTGCAGATTGGTAGCGCTCAACAAATTAGCATTCAAGAAAATTTCATTCCCTTCAGATGTATTTGGAATTAAGTTAAGTGCTGCTTTCTTAACAGATGGACTTCCTTTGGACATAGCAGATTCTAACAGCGCTAATCCATTATCATTTTCATCAAAAGCTCCTAATCCATCCAACGTATACAAAGCATGTATCCCCGTCGGGCTCCTTAAATTTCCTTTAGCAAGCTCCATCAGATCAGGAATCAAATTAGAAGTATTATTTTCTACAATGAGACGCTGAGCAGTAGTCCGCCAAAACATATTCGTGCTTTTTAATCCTTGGATTAATCCATCTCCATCGCTGGGATTAAGCGCACTAATCTGTTGATTCTTTTTGCCCTTATAAGTGATGACATATATCCTCCCGTGGCGCTTATCTCTATGTTCGTTATTATGGGCATTCCCTCTTCCTCTATCATTATTCCAAATCTGATTCTCCATACCACGCTTGTCTGGATTATGTTGAATCACAGGGTTATACCAATCCGCAACCCACACATTCCCATCTGGACCTGTTTCTGCAAATACAGGTGCCGTCCATGCATCGGTACTCGCTAATAGATTCCCTCCATCGACTTCTTTATATCCTGCACCATCCTTTTCAATTTTAGCAACATGAACGACATGACCTGTCGGTTCTGTGACGAGCATTTGATTTCTATATTCCTTTGGATAATTTTCGGCGGTGTAAAAATTCGCTCCTGCCGCCGCTGTAAATCCATCTCGTACATCTACTTGTTGTAAGGGGGCAACATCTTCTGGTACTGTAATATTATAATGGCCTTGGATAAAGTCTGCATTCATGGCCCATGAAGGCAGGCTGTTGAGATAACTGTAATACTTTAGCGGTATTCCAACATAGCAAGCGTGATTATTATTAGCTGTAGATCCAAAGATTTCGCCCTCTACTGATACGCCTAATCCCCAAGTATTATTATTGAATTGACCGAGCGGTTCAAAAGATTTTCCATCTCTATCAAAACGGTAGACACCTCTTGTGAAACTAATCGTTTTACCATCAAACTCGCTCTCGAATCCAGAATATCCTACAGCTCCCCAGATCTGATTATCAGGGCCATATCTTAAACTACTCGGACCAGCATGTGTATCATACGTTCCAAAGCCATCAAATAGCACCGTCCGCTTATCCATTACATCGTCTCCATCTGTATCTTCCAGAAATACCATTTCCGGAGCTTGCGCTACAATGACGCCTCCTTTGATGACTACGATTCCTGTACTCAGACTTTGCTCCGTAGCAAAGTCTGTAAACTTATCCGCCTTCCCATCTCCATCTGTATCTTCACAAATTGTAATTCTATCTCCTCCTACATCATTTTCTAGTTCATGAGGATAGTCTTGAGATTGCACAACCCATAGTCTCCCTCTTTCATCCCAAGTAAATTGGATAGGATTTATAATATCCGGTTCTGATGCAAACACTTCTGCCTCGAAACCTTTCGGCAAATGAAAATGTGCTTTAGAATCCTCAGGGCTCAGTGGATGTTGGATTCTGGTCTCCTCACCATAGTAAGTCAACTCAGGTATAGGCGCAGCAGGCTCTTTCCCACAAGCCGCGAATACAAGAATTATTATAATGAAGTAAAACGAATTCGTAAAAATGTTTTTCATGATGTCAATAGTTGGTCTTTATCAATTTTTATTCAGATCTATAATTAGCATAAGGGAGATTCTCATATTCATCAATCGTTCCCGCCTCCCAGCCCTCTGCAGGGCCTAAGGTTGCCAAAAATTCCAAGTCTTCATCCCCTGCATTGAATGTAGCATGCACAGCATTTTCCTCTATATATACAGAATCTCCAGGACCTAATATTTGCTTTTCATCTTCTACCCACTGCTCTGCTGTTCCTTTTATAAAATATAGTATCTCATGCATTTTAGGATGTCTATGAAAGTTATGTCCGGCTCCTTTTTCTACAACTACCTTGACGCAAACCGTTCCCGCCTCTTTTGTAATCTCAGGATTATAATGCCAATAGTGCCCCCTTCCATTTACGGGTATTTTTGATAGTGCGGCTTCCTTTGTGAATTTCCAGTATTGCATTTAGCTATTGTTATAGTATTTTACTTAGAATAAATCATTCCAAATTCAATTATTTTATACGGGAGTTCATCCTTTACCATTGTCAGATCCAAATTCCCTGGATTTTAGAATTACTGAATTTGTTTGCGATACTCTTCTGAGAAATTATATATCCTGTGAATTTTGATCTGACAATTAAAATATAATTCAATATCTCTTCCGCCATCAGCATCACCTTTTCTCCAAATTATATCCTAGTAATTGTATTTAATAAAAAGACTATGTCTTCCTATAGGTACTTCATCAAATACTAATTGACTATAGCATCTCAAAAGACAAGAACCTATTTAACTCTTACTTCCTCCATTCTAATTCAGTAAATCGCCGCGTCAAATCCGTTAAAGACTTCTCTACTCCCATCCGCTCTAAAGAAGACGCTCCTACAAACCCATGAGCATCTGTACTTTCTAAAATTACTTTAACATCTTCAGGCGTATTAATCGGTCCTCCATGCGCCAAAAAGTACGTATCTGGATTAGAGAACTTTACTGCATCAATAATCTTCTGAGTTCTTTCAATCGCATCGTCCATCGTGCAAGTGGCTCCTGTAACTCCTATAGATCCTCCTACTGTAGTGCCAACATGTGCGATGATGGCATCCGCTCCAGCATCTGCCATCTGAACTGCTTCTTCTGGATTGCCTACATAGACGATCGTAAACAAGTCCATGCGACTGGCGAGGTTAATCATCTCAACTTCCTTCTGGAAACTCATCCCTGTTTCTTCTAATACTTGTCTAAACTGTCCATCGATGATGGAATGCGTCGGGAAATTATTGACTCCAGAGAAACCCATGTTCTTTACTTGGCCGAGGAAGTGCCACATTCTTCTCCTTGGGTCACTACCATGAACTCCACATACAACTGGAATCTCCTTTACAACCGGCAGCACTTCGAACTCTCCGATCTCCATTGCAACAGCATTGGCATCGCCATAGGCCATCATTCCAGCGGTGGATCCGTGACCAGACATTCTAAAGCGGCCAGAATTATAAATAATGATCAAATCCGCTCCACCTTTCTCTATAAACTTAGCACTGATTCCTGTTCCCGCGCCAGCAGCTATAATCGCTCGTTGATCAGCCAATGTGGCATCTAACCGATCTCTAACTTCTTGTTTTGTATATGGATTTCCTATTCCTGTCCACTTATTCGGCATACTATTTATTTATCTTATTTAACTCGAGTTTAATCCTCTTTTAAGGCTTCGTAAAGTACGGAATGTTCTGTTTTCTTTGCTCATCAAGCGATCTTTATTAAAGCAACTCGAGTAATTTAAAAACTGCTACTTCGGCAAATTGGATATCATTAATATGAGTAGGAGATTCTATTACAGGAATATTGGATTGTAATTCGGCTTTTATTGTATCAAATAATACTTTGTCGCTCTCTGGGGCATAGAACACCTCCCCTTCCCTGCTTACTATTGAAATACCCAGAAGAGGTAAACAGACAACAACTTTACCTTTAGAAGCATTCAACTTTTCAGCGATTTCGGTACCCAAAATTACATTCTCTTCCGTATTGGTTCGCATCAGGGTGACGTCTGGAGCCCATCTGAACAGCAATCGATCTTTATAATGCTCTGGAACTGTATCTACATGCCCGTAGTTAACCATATCTATACAACCCGGCACCACTATCTGAGGAATTCCCATATCAGAAGCGGCAGTCAATCTATCCTTACCCGCGCTGCAAATCCCATCGCATAATTCATCTGCTAACTCTGTAGTGGTTATATCAAGAACGCCATCGATCAAGCCTTCTCTAATTAGTGCCTCCATAGTCCTTCCTCCAGCACCGACCGAATGAAACGCCAAGACTTCATAGCCTTTCTCTTTCAATAATTGGGTGCAATGCTCTACACATTCTGTCGTATTGCCAAACATGCTGATGGCGATAGTTCGTGAATTACCCTCTTTGACTCCCTCTTGGGTTGAGGCCACCATACCAATAAGGGCTCCTGCTGCCTGCCTTATTACGAGTCGGCTAATCTTATTCAGCCCTGCAACATCTACCACAGAAGGCATAAGTAGAATGTTCTTAGAGCCAACTTGTCTTGATAAGTCCTTGCTGGCAACGGTACTCAGACATAGTTTTGGAATCTCCAATGGAAGAGATTGCATGGCTAAGAGAGAAACAAAAGTTCCACCACCACCGCCCATACCGATAACTCCTTTAATTCTTCTTTGAGATAATAGATTAGAAAGAATCAAACCTGCTCCTTTTCCCATTAGCTCCAGTGAGGTAGAGCGATCTCTAGCATTCTGGAGGTCAGTAAGATTGGCTCCACTTGCGGATGCTACCTTTTCAGAATCAAAATCTATTCTAAAATCTGTCTTGCTTTCAAATATCCCAGTGTCAATAGTTATAATTTCTACATCTTGATCTTTTAGGCATTGATACAAATAGCCAAAATCTTCGCTCTTAGTATCGAAACAACCCAAGATTATAATGGCACATGTATCGGAGCTTACTATTTGAGACTCTTGCATATCACAAAATAATCAAATGGCCGATAGTCACCAACACTGGAAAGAAATATTATATCCTAAATAAATGGACTGGTTTCTCAAATTAACTGAGCGTCAATGTATGCTTGAAGGGAGTATACCCTGTCAAATAAACACTCATCCCTTCCTGCTTTGGTAGGACAGATCTCATTTGGGTCCATTTGTGTTCCGCGATTCCTGGACCAAACTGAATAGCATCCTTCCCTATACGATAGGTTGCTTGATCCCCTTCGATATAATATACCCCATCAATATTCCTATCAGTCGTTACACCTTCTAAGACACCTCCTTCTCTAAAACTGAGTTCCCAAGAAACTGGCACATGATCACATCCTTTAATTTCAACATCTACTACAATAGAGCCCTGGTCTTCCGTAATAGTAATCTCGTAATCTAATGTCTGCTCTTCACTTCCGGCTCTAGTCTCACGCGAATGCTCTATCCAGCCGTTATTACCTGTCTTTAAATCAACTGATAGAGGTTGATAGTAGCCACGTGTAACTGATCTTTTTAGGATAACACTATTGCCCTTTTGTTCTGCTTCCTCAGCTACAAACTGGCCACGGCCAAAGAATGCTGCCCCGATGCGCATTGATTGTAATACCGAATTCCCATTTCTAAAACTTAAAAAAGTAGGATTTTCTTCAATTACAGAGATATCAATATTGCCTCTTCTAATTCTAAATACTCCCGAATGTTCGAATCTTTTGAAATAATCATCCGGAATCATACTTGCATCAAGCATTTCTTTTTTGAACAGCGGTTCTTCCATTAAGGGTAAAATATAGCGCGTAATCCTTTCTGGCATTTTAGATTCTATCAATTCGCATACTGCTGCGAACCTCGGATTATTATCTTTAATTGCAAAATACCGATACGCGTAATAATATTCATTAACATATCTAGTCATCACATTGTCCTGACGATCAGAAGCATCTGTCAGCACTTCCCCATCGGGATGGATATAATAGAGACTCATCTCCAGGTTCTTTCTAACGATCTCCAAGAGGTCAGGGCGATCCAGCAATTTCCCAATAGTTAGAAACATATTATTACATACTGGAGAATACACACTTACACTGCGCTCATGATACTGGCCATCCGGATCGAGATCTATTCCTTCTGACAACCATTCATCAATGCGCTCAATGAATTTCGGGTCAGAATTCATACTGTATAATCTCGCCAAAGCCGCGCTTACAACCCATCTATGATTAGCTGTATGGATTCCTCCTACCAGCAGGCACTTACCCGCCCGAGTTATAAAGGATTCTAATTTGCCAAGAAAATCTCTGACCCCATCTATATTCATCCTACTTAGACAGGTATAAACGGGACTTAGGTAATTAACTAAAAACCCGGTATCTGGCGTAGAATGAAAATTGGTGCTATAAAGATCAATTGTGCCATCCTCATTTTGAACGCGCAAGAGAAAAGAGATTGCCTTTTTTAGAGACCTTTCTATTTTTTCAGATTTATTATACTTAGAAAATTCCGATGCATAGGAAGACGCCAATTTTACAATAAAACTGTAAGTGCTATGTTCATTGGGCAATTCGTGCCTATTGTTTGCTGCACCATCATATCTATTGCCAGGGTCGTTTATCTGTGATTGCAGGAGCGTTTCTATAGATTTGTCATTTATCATTACGAGTTTACGTAAGATATTGCGCTGACCAACAGCACTTACAAAAATGAATGTTCCATTCAATGCAAGAGGAGCAATGGATACGCCTGCTGATGCTAATCCAACATCTCTAATAAAGTTTCTTCTTGGTTTGTTCATACCCCTTTCTTTCTCTTTGTAATTATGAAAGTTAAGATAAGGAAATCCGTATAAGTTTCTTCAAGAAATAGCAATAATGTTCAGACAACATCTTGTGTTGAGGTAGCCCCTCCAAAAACTAACACAAAGAAGTGGGATCACCTTTTGCATATCGTGGATTCTAATAATTAGAAAGGCTGATTTGTGGAGCTCTGTTATCTAACCAGCCTTGCCCTGATAATACTGAACAAGCTTAAAGGCTAAGCTGGGAATTCATTCCGTTCTGGCAAATAGAAGGAGTATGCACTTTTGTGACAGCAAGACATATAATGATTACTTTCAAGTAAAGTATTTGTTACTTTTTCCAGTCGCAGAAAAAGTAACAAAAAATGCTCTCGAAATAATACCAGCACACTATTCTGGCACCCGCCACCCACTATTTCGCATTCCCAACGCTTCTTTAGCAGTGGTATCTTTTGAAAGGGAAGAAAGCTGCTGTCGCGGCGACAGATAGTAATAACTGATTCCCATTAGCACATTATCTTCCTTTACATAGGTTATTGATAAATATCACTTCCCGCGTCTCCTCCAGCCAGCATATAGCCAATAAGATCACTTAGCTCCTGAGCATTAAGCCTATTGATTAATCCTGGAGGCATAGAAGAATAAGGCGAAACTTCTTCTAGTTCAATTTTATTTTTTCTAAATTTTGTAGTCAGATCTGGAGAAAATGCATTCGTACTTACTGTAAGATTGTCATCGTCTTCCTCTACTACTCTTCCCGTAACAACATCTCCGTTCTTAAGAGTCCAAGAGGTATTCTGATATCGGTCAGAGATCGTTGCAGAAGGATTGATAATGGCGTCTGTAAGGTCAGCAATTGAAAATCTCGTTCCCACTTGCGAAAGCTCTGGTCCGGTGTTGCCTCCTTCTCCTTTTATAGCATGGCAAGAGGCACATAATGTTGCCGTGAAATAGTCTCTGCCATTTTCGAAATTGACACTTCCATTATGCTTTGCATAAGCAGCCTTGACTTCTTCCACTGACCAATTTTGGCCTGGACCGACAGGCTGTTTTACATCTTTCTTAATTACATTTAGATCATTCATAGCCTCTCCTGATAGGGCTTCATAGTAATCTTGCTCTTCAAGCGGAAGATTAGAAAGGGCACGCTTTTGAATCGTTCGGATAAAATTAGAATACATCTTCCCCCCCGACTTCTTTAAGGCCCTGTTGTACCATCTAAAATAATTCTCTCTTAATTCTGGAGTCCATCCTTCATTCATAACTGTCAGACTCTTTGCATAGTTAATATTCTGCTGATTAGGCATATTAGCGAGCATCTTCTCTACATCCTTCCCATATTGCTCACTACGCTGAGATATGTCCCCAGATAGGTAAATAGATTTCAAATCAGCAGTGATCGTATCGTTGAGCATTCTATCTATTGTCGGAGCTACAATCTCTCCTACTTGGAAATAACTCAAAAGATCGCAGACTTCCTTATTAATGATATCAGATCCTTTTAAATAGTTCGGTAGAAACTTGTCTTTTATTCTAACACCTGTTTGAGATGCGATTTCTCCATCCATTCTCAATATAGATAAGTCGATAGCTCTAATAAGATCTATCTTCTGAGATTCAGATAATTTAATAAAATCAATATCCAAGAGGGCTTTCAATGCTTGCTTCCGCTCTACATCATTCCCATGACGGGCTATAGACAATGACAATGCTACGGTCTTTTCAACAGAACTTTTCTTATTGATCTCTCCCTTCCATAGATTATAATCTTGATGCTCCATGGCAGTTCTGGCTGCATACCTAATAAAGCGATCTTCATGATCCAAATTAGAAACTATAAAATCTATTTGATTATTAGCTCCTGAAGCATGTAAAGCTTCTAATCTCTTTCTAAGTTGTCGATCCTCCTTTCCTTTCGTATTTTCAACTAAATCGGCTACATCAGCGGCTTCCTCACCAACATACGTAACTCTATACATTCCTGATTCTAATCTCCTTCCTCCTGTCAAGAAGTACATCGCTCCGTCGTCACCAGCAATACCATTGGTTAATGGTAATGGAACTCCAGACAAGAATTCAGAAATCTCAGACGTATAAGAACTTCCATTGGGTTCCAATGAAGCGAAATACATCGTACCATAACTCCAATCAAATAAGAATAGTCCATCTTGATACTTTTTAGGAAACTTCAACCCCTTACCTTCTAACAATCCTGTTGGAGAGCCTTGCCCCATATTTCCAATACCCGGAAGATTATCAGGATATTCAGCACGAAATTTTCCTGTACCTGTTCTCCATCCGAAGTCACCACCACTTGTCATATGACATAATCGTATCGGACGATACCACGGCATTCCCATATCGTATTCCATATCTGAATCAAACCCAAACAATTCACCATCCGGATTGAAAGCGATATCGTAAGTGTTTCGTAAACCTACATTGACTAAGGTCCATTCTTTTCCCTCAAAGTCTGTTTCGACAACCCATCCTCCAGGAGCGGTACGATCATTCGCATGTCCACTAGGATCTTTAATCACTGGCATTAGATTATCCTCATCCCACACTTTAGGAACAGTACTTCCCAAATCTTCAGGAATATCAGTGTGATTACCTAATACGAGATACATGGATTGTCCATCTGGTGCCAGCACTATATTGTGCGGTCCGTGTTCTCCCCTTCCATCGAATGATCTCAATAATTCGACATTATCATATTCACCATCTCCTGTTGAGTCTGTAATTTTATAAAATCCACTATGGATCAGTACATCTCGCTTCTCGTCAGAATTCACTAAGGCAAATAGATCTCCTTTATGCCAAAACAATCCTTGAGCCTGGCCAATCTTGAGATCTAACTTCTCAACATTACTTTCATTCAACTTTCCCTCAGTCTGAGATAATGTTACTCTATAGATATTACCATATTGATCGCAGGTATAAAATCTTCCTTTGTCATCTTTGGTGATACTTACCCAAGATCCTTGTTCATGAACGTCAGGAGAATAGATTCTTTCGACTTCAAAACCCTTGGGAAGAGTTATCCCGTCCATAGTGATACCATTATCATCAGCCCCTTTCTCATATGAAGAGCCCGTATGACTAGAGTCAGATTGACATGACATCACTAAAAAGGTAGTATAGATTAGTATAAAAAAGAGTGAAATAAAAGAATTCTTGTACATATTGAACTATTAATTATTTGTTTTAGAGTCATCATTGATACGATGTAAGACTCATTTTCTTGAAAAGGTGTAGGAAGATAAACATAAATTCAATATCTGGCATCCCGTTCTATCCTGAGCCAACTTAAAGACATCAGAAAAAGCCTATTCTGATAAAGTGATGTTAAATATTCCCTGATGCACAACAACAACTTGGGATCTCTATTATACTTGCACTGTTCTTAAAACGTAAAAATTATCCATGAAACTTATAAGTGTCATTCTCTTCAATATTTCTTTTTGTTTTTCATTGACTGCCCAAGAGACTTGGACGATAGATAATCCGCATTCGAATGTTCGATTTGAAGTGGGTTGGGAGGATTTCTCTATGCGTACAGGGGAATTCAAAGTATTTGAAGGCACAATTGTTACCAACTCAAGAGAAGATTTATCTGATGCTACAATATCCTTTACCGTGGATGCTACCAGCGTAGATGTAATCGCAGATAGATTAGCTGGACATATCAAAAGTGATAAATTCCTTGATGTTGAGAAATATCCTAAAATCACATATACATCTAATCAATTGAAGAAAAATAGTGACGACACTTATACCTCAACAGGTCAATTAAGCATTCATGGAGTTGAAAAGGAACAGGAAGTCAATGTGACTTTTAAAGGAAGCAAAGAAACCAAGAAAGGATTTCTCTTGGGCTTGCAAGTTACATTGATGGTCAATAAAAGTGATTACGGCCTTGATTGGGGAAGACCTAGGTTAGCAGACAATATCAAGTTGGTAGGACACCTACTTTATAAACTAAAAGTTGAGGAAGAGGAATGATAAGATTGTTAGCTCTATCCATATTACTTCTATCCGCTAACTTTAGCCAAGCACAAGTACTTACTTTCGATCATGGGAAAGTAGCATTTCATACTTCTTCGATCATGTCGGATATTGAAGCTGTCTCTGAAAAGATTGCTGTAAGTATTGACATTCAGACAAGAGACGTTGAGATATTGATTCCTATTACTTCTTTTGAATTCGAATATGAAATGATGCAGGATCATTTCAACGAAGAATACTTAGAAAGTGATAAATATCCAAATGCCTCCTTCAAAGGAAATATCATTCAAGACATTTCCAAAATTCAGCAGACTACCGAAGTAGACGTGACAGGTAATTTAACCATTCATGGCGTCTCAAAGAAGACGCAATTCAAAGCCACACTTTCTAAAAAGGATGGCTTCACAAGAGTGAAGTGTGTATTCCCTATAGTATTTAAAGATTACGAAGTGGATGAGCCTTCTATTCTCACCAAATCTGTCGCTAAGGATGTGGAGCTACAAGGAGTGTTGTATTTGAAGTAGCAATTATTTTTAATAGTCAAACCTTCGTTATTAAACGCTATGACTGACTTATGGGAGCTCTTAGAATTACACCTCGACCGCAGTTGTATTTATACATACCCAAAATATATTAGCAGTTACATATTGACAGCAATTAGCTTGCTTTAGATATTTCCAAGTGGTTCAAACTGGTTTGTTCTAATTATAAGATATAAAGCAAAACAAACTGCTACGCCTGGCACGAATCCAAGTAGCGAACATATCCAACCATATTTTACACTAGGATATTCGTAAATCACCCATAGAAGTTAATTTCCCAGGAACAAAAGACATCTATAGAATAGCATTTGCATCTGGATTTTCAGTCAATGGTGGAATTACTATTATACAGAACAATGATGTAAAAGTGGTAGCAACTAATCCAAGGCTTATTTTAAATATTCTCTTATTCATGTTTATTATTTCATTATCATCCGATCACCAATATCGCTGTAATAGCAACTGATGGCAAAACCGTAGGATCTTATAGCTCATTACCAATATTCCATGGTAAATTAAAATTCAGAATTCAAAATGGACAAACATATTTTTATCCCTTGTCTTATATTTCCAATTCTTATATTTTCATTTGGACTATGTTGATTGTTATCCATATTTACCATTGGAATAATTGCAGTAGGAACATCAAGCGTATTTATAAGAGGCACAATAGGTACTGTGCCTCCCATTAATCTTATTACAATAGGGCCGCGCCCGAAATCCTTCTTTAAATGAGTCCGTATCTTTCTTCCGAAATCAGAATCTGGACTTGTTCTAAAAGCATTCATCCTAGGAGATCCTATAAATTTTACAATTTTAGGATAATTCCTTCTTTCCTCAGCTGTAGGGTCTCTGTCGATTACATGATAGCCCTGTTCCTCAATATGATTTTTGATCTTGCCCAATTGGACCTTCCCATCCGTTTCAGGAACGAGTCTGACATCTATGTCTACCGAGGCATATGAAGGTATAACCGTCTTTAATCCTTTCCCCTTCCAAGAGGTTCCTATTTGCAGAACATTTAAAGAAGGGTATTGTAATACTTCTTGATAATACCTCCCGACTTTTTCCGAAGAGTAGATACCTAACTCATTATTTAATTCAATAGAATCGAAAGGCACTGATTCTAAAAGCTCGATAATCTCATCGTCCATTTCGATGCCTTCATAATAATCTTGAATTAAGACCCTCCCCTCTTCATCTTTCATACTTGACAAAAGATGTGCTAAACTAAAAACAGGATTTGGTACATAATTCCCAAAATGACCACTATGCTGAGGTAACTTGGAGCCATAAGTCGTTATAGCGCATGTGGCAATTCCTCTGCAACCAAAAGTAACGGTTGGTTGATTTGAATTATGTGCTGGACCATCCATGACAATAAAAAAATCTGAGGCATATCGCTCTTTATATTTATCCAAAGTCGACAGTAACGCATCAGATCCATATTCTTCTTCTGGATCAAAGATCACTTTTATATTGAATTTAGGATTGCCCCCTGCGGCTTTAAGTACTTTGAGTGCTGTTAGAAGCATTATGATTGGGGCTTTATCATCAGCTGCAGCCCGAGCAAATATGCGCCACTCATCATCAATTACTCCATCTAATTTATTCCAGTTTATAATCTGCCATACACCATCTTTACCTTTCCTTTTCAAGACGGGATTAAAAGGATATTCTTGATTCCAAGCATCAGCATTGACAGGCTGTCCATCAATATGAAAATAAAACAATACCGTTTTATAATTAGGATCATAAACCTTTTCAGCAAGTAAGACGGGAAGTGTGCTGGAGCTCAGTAATGATGTTTTGAATTCTAAATCATCATATTTCTCAGCTACCCAATTTATGTTTTCAAGCATTAATTCCTTGTTCTCAGGAAGATTTGGAATAC
>JBLIDB010000077.1:0-20374 GCA_047634015.1 Saprospiraceae bacterium | reverse complement strand
ATATGGATTTTGAATTTGCTCCTGAGCTGAGATCCAATCAGCCCCTTGGTTATTGTTAGCCATAGGACAGTGCTGTATGTAGTAGGTATTTCCAATTGTACCAAAAGCTTCTATTGCTTTGATAATTGCATCTGACAAGGATTCAAACTGTTTACGTTGTGCTTCGATATCAGTGCTTTCATTTATATTATCCGCATGACTTTTCATTGCTGGCAACTGCTCCATCCAGTACATATGACTCTCTCCCAAGATAAGGGTCATATCGACTCCTTCTAAGCTACTAATAATCTGCTGAGCCTTCTCAGCGGCTGCGTCGGCATCAGTTCTTACAAAGGCGTCTTTTAGATCTAAGTATGCGTTAGCAACTGTATTGAGTTGCGTCTTAAATTCATCAGGTGTATCTGTGGTATAATCAGGAGTCATACCACTTTGGACTTCCTTTTTAATAGAGACATTCCGATTCATCATACTAAAGTTGTTGTTTAATTGGGCAGCTGCATCAATAGCAAAAGCACCATGAGTCACAAGCTCATCTCCTTCTTGAACACCACTTAGAATTTGAACAAAATTTCCGCTTCGACTTCCGATAGTTACTTCTCTAAATTGATAAGATGGCACCTCTGTGTCTTGCTGTTTTACATATACTACAGAAGTGTTCCCTGTCCAAAGTACTGCAGTTCGAGGTACTGATATCGCTCTCTTAGTTGACTTAGAATTTGTTGAAATGATACTACCTTTCAATAACATCCCTGGCTTAAGTTGCTTTCCATTACTTGATGTTTCCGCTCTTACCGTTGCAGTTCTTGAGGTTGGATCCAATAGCGGTTCAATATAATTGATTCTGGCGTTAAACTTTTTCGTGCCCGTAGATGGCGTTGTGAATATTACTTGCTGGCCAGTCTTGACATTGGCCAGATCTGACTCAAAGACGTTGAAGATTAACCACAGTCTGTTGGTTTGTCCAACTGTATATAGTGCTTGTCCCTGATCCACATAATCTCCAAGTGAGACTTTCTTCTTCAAGACATACCCGCTATGATCTGCAAATAAGTCTATGGTCTCTATCGGCTTTCCTGAAGAGAGAATACTTTCGATTTGCGCTTCACTTATTTTCCAATTCCGTAGTTTCTGAATACTGGCATCCTTAATACCTTCTACTTTATCTTCAAATTTTACGGCTGTTAATAGCTCTTCAGATGCTGCTAATAATCCAGTTGAATAAATCGTAGCAATCTTCTGTCCTGCTTTTACATATTCCCCTTCAAAATTCACATTGAGTGATTCTATCCTTCCTCCGATATGAGCTGATTGAGCGTTGATAGATCGTTCATCTATTTCGACGGTTCCTTCCACTAGTATAGAGCTACTTTTGTCAGCATTGTTGTTACCACCGCCTACAACTGTAGTTTCTATCTGTGCGAGCTTGGCGGATGCCTCACTCATCATTAATACTGCAGGATCATCATTAGAGAGACTATTGTCTAGGGGGATTAAGTCCATCTCGCAGATGGGGCAAATCCCAGGTTCGTTTTGTCTAATCTGTGGATGCATAGAGCAGGTCCAAATTTCTTCTTTGGCCGCACTTGACTGAGCTTCCGCTCCGGAAGACATAGTGCTCATATCATGACCGCTATGATCAACTGTTTGTGTCGCACTCATTCCAGGTTTACCCAACCAACCGATTGCAATGCCACCAATTAAAAGAAGACTTCCGATTATGTATGTTTTATAATTTGACATGTTGTTAAATTTAATTTCTACCCAAGGAAATAAAGAATTCAGGAAAGCCAAGTCGTAAGCACCTCTATCTTAGAAGTTTACCGATGCTAATGCCAACTTCGCTTTCTGCGATCAGTATCTTTGATATTTTAATAAAGTGGCTTTCGCCAGAAGCTGCGTATATTTTGATTGAGCTATGATAAGATCATAGTCTATTAGCTCCATTTCTAATCTTAGTAATTCTTCAAATATCGTGCCTTCACTTGCGTATTCCGTTCGCATGAGATTAAGTGTTTCTCTCGTAATATTTTTCAGACCTTCGACCCTATCGATTTCTAATAAGGACAGCTCGTTTTGTGAATATGCAGCAGCTATATCAGCTTGATACATTTCTTGGAGATCCTTCATGGTTGAATGAATCGCTTCCTGTTTCAGCTTTTCTTCTTGCCGTTTTGCTGTATATCTTCCAGTATGAAGTGGTATAGATATTGAGCCCATAGGCATTAATACATCTCTGCCATTTCCTGCAAGCGTAGCAACGTCATTCCTACCATCAATAAAGGCATAATCTAATCCCACGCCAATCTTAGGCTTACTTTCATATTCGGTTAATTCTATGGCTTTTTGAGAAGCGTTAATCTGGTTTTCTAATATTTGATATTGTGGATGATCCCCATTTGCAAATTGTATCAATTCTGCTTCGGTTTTCAAAAGAGATACATCTGAGATTAGATCAATAGATTCTGTGAGGTTTCTTCCAGCCCATCGGTTAATGCTAATTGTAGGCCTTTCTTTACGTTTTTTTAGAATCCCCAAATCAGATTCCAACCCTTGTCTTGATCGTTGGATGAGAAGCACATTACTTAATTTTCCTTTACCCGACCTGACCGCTGATTTGGCCAAATCCTCTAATACATCTAAGAGTTCCAACTTAGATTGAATGACACGCGTTTTATCTTCCAAAAGTACTATTGTACTATAGGCACTTCTTATAGCATAAGCGATATCTATCTCTTTGACTTGATCGATATTAGAATAGATCTCCGCTTGCGAAGCAACCATTTCTTTCTTAGCAGCTAAGAGTCCTTTCCAAGGGATCATTTGTGTGACACCGATTTTTAATCTTTGTGCACCTAACCTCGTTTCAATAGGAAGTACTCCAAGGCCTACCCTCATCGTAGGATCTGGATAATCCGCAACTTGTGCTGCTTTCTCCTTAGCCGATGCATATTGTAATCGCAATGCCTCAAGGCCTGGATTATGTTCATACGCCATTTCTATTAAGTTTTCAACAGACTGAGCGACGCTATTTCCGATTAAGGAAAATAACAGAAATGTTATTAACCATTTATTCATGTATTGTAGATTTAGGCGTAAATTGAAGCTGTGTCTCTTTCCAGAGACAGAATAGTACTGGAACGGTAAACATGGTAATGACCTGTAACATCATCCCTCCAAATGAAGGTATCGCCATAGGCAGCATGATATCAGATCCTCTACCTGTGCTTGTTAATACTGGTAATAGGGCTAGGATGGTTGTTGCGGTTGTCATCATAGCAGGCCGTACTCTGCGTAACCCTCCGGCGACAACAGCATCTCGTATACTAGATTTAGACTTCGGTTGACTTGCTTTAAAACTGTCTTTTAAAAAAGTAGCTACCAGTACCCCATCATCTGTCGCAATGCCAAACAATGCTAAGAAACCTACCCACACCGCAACACTTAGATTTATCGGTTGAACCTGAAACAAGTCTCGCATATTAGATCCAAATAAATCGAAATTCATAAATGATTCTGAACCATAAAGACCTATCATAATAAACCCTCCTGCAAAGGCAACAAAGACACCTGAGAAAACCATTAATGAAATGGTAACTGACTTAAATTGTAAGTAGAGAATTAAGAAAATGAGCGCCAATGCAATCGGCACTACCAAACTCAATCTCTTGTTAGCCCTTACTTGCTGTTCGTAGTTACCTGCAAAATCATAATTAACACCTGCAGGAATTTCTAATTGGCCATTCGCGATGAGGTCTGAAAGATGGCGTTGCGCGTTATTTACAACCTCTACTTCAGCATATCCCGGTTCCTTGTCGAATAACACATACCCTATTAGAAATCCATCTTCACTTTTGATCGCTTGTGGACCTTGTTCATATCTAATATCAACTACTTCCCCTAATCGGATCTGTCCGTTGAGTGGGGTCTGAATAAAGATGTTTTTAATACTCGATATATCACTTCTCTGGTCGAGTGGGTACCGGATTCTAATCGGATAGCGCTCTCTACCCTCTACGGTGGTTGTCATAACCATACCACCTATGGTCGCTTGAATCTGTTGTTGCACAGACTCAATATTCAAACCATACCTATTGATCTTTTCTCGATTAATATCTATAAGTAGATAAGGCTTTCCGACAATTCGTTCGGCAAATACTGCTGCATCCTTTACGCCCTCGACATCTTTTAGATGCTCTTCAAGATCAAGTCCTACTCTTTCTATCACCTTCAGATCTTGCCCTCTTACCTTAATTCCCATTGGTGCGCGCATTCCAGTTTGCAACATGACAAGCCGGGTCTCTATGGGTTGTAACTTCGGAGCGGAAGTAACACCAGGCACCTTCGTCACCCTTACAATCTCATTCCAGATATCATCAGGTGATTGTATTTCATCTCGCCATTGTCGATAATAGCGGCCCTTAGTATCTGGTATTAATGCGCCGCTTTCATCGTAGATATATTCTCCTTGTTCATATCGAAATCTCAGCTTATGGCCCTCCTCGTTAGTCTTGTACTCTGATTTATAATTGATGATATTTTCATACATGGATAAGGGCGCTGGATCTAGCGCACTATTCACTCTTCCTGCTTTGCCTACCACTGATTCTACCTCTGGTATCGCTGTAACTGCCATATCAATAATGGCAAGATTTCTTTGATTCTCAGCTACACCACTATGTGGCATCGCCGTCGGCATTAGTAAGAAAGAACCTTCATTAAGTGATGGCATGAACTCTTGTCCAGTATTGCTGAATACTTGAAAGCCACTATAAATGATAAAGCCTACTAAAATTAAAAATAACAACTTAACCTTCAAAAGGAGTCTAAGTATATTCTCATAAAAGTGGATGATCAACCAAAAGAAAGAAAGCAGCACAGCGATTATGGAAATTACAAAGAAGCTGTTTGTGAATATTGATTTGTTGACCCCTAAAGGCATCCATATTTTAGTAAGAAAGACGGCAATAAATAGGGCATAAATGATATTTGATAAAATCAAAAAAACGCGACTTCCTCTGGAAAAATATTGATTAAGAAGCCATTGTATAATGGCCACCCCGCTTATCAAACTTAGAATGAGGATGAGGTTATTTCCAAATACTAAGTATGCTCCAATCGAGGCTATAAATACAAGACTATTTAATCCCAGACTCAATTTCTTCTTGTCCAGCTTTAGGCTGAACAGACTGTGTGCAAGTGGTGGAATAAAACATAGTGCTACAATAACAGCAGAGATCAAAGCAAATGTCTTAGTGAAAGCTAGTGGTCTGAAAAGCTTTCCTTCGGCAGCCTCCATTGCAAAGACAGGCAAGAAACTTACCACTGTAGTCGCCACTGCGGTAAGCACGGCACCTCCCACTTCAATGGTGGCTTCATACACACTAGTCATTAAGGACTCTTGACCCTTCTTTTGGTCTTTGCGATCTATGATACTCTCAGTGAGTACTATCCCCATATCTACCATGGTTCCTATGGCAATAGCAATTCCAGAAAGCGCTACAATGTTAGCATCTACTCCAAAGTAACGCATGGCAATAAAGCACATTAGAACTGCTATTGGTAATGTACCTGCTACGAGTATTGAGGATTTGAGATTAAAGAGTAATAAAATGACAACAATGGCTGTAATTAGAATCTCTAAAGTTAGTGCTTCTTGGAGTGTTCCAATCGTCTCATTGATCAATTGGGTACGATCATAAAATGGAACAATCGTCACTTGAGATTCGGTGCCATCTGCCAATACTTTAGAAGGAAGACCAGGCCCAATATCTGCAATTTTTGCTTTTACATTATTGATAACTTCTAAAGGGTTGGCCCCATACCGAGCCACTACGACTCCACCTACAGCATCGGCTCCAGACTTGTCCAATATTCCTCTACGTGCTGCTGGCCCTAAATAGACCTTGGCAACATCTTTTATTGTAATTGGAATATTATTGCGAGCAACAATTACACTTTCTTCAATGTCGGATACGGACTTTACATATCCCAAACCCCGCACAAAATACTCGGCTTGATTGATTTCTATGGTCTGTGCTCCTATGTCTATGTTACTCCCTTTAACCGCCCTCATTACATCCGAAAGAGATAAGCCCTTGGATTTGAGTAATTCAGGATCCACATCTACTCTATACTCCTTAGTAAACCCTCCTATAGAGGCTACTTCTGAAACACCTTGCGCTGACAATAGACCATATTGTACATAAAAGTCTTGGATGGATCGTAGATCTTGGGGATTCCACCCACCAGTAGGATTGCCCTCTTTATCTTGCCCTTCTAATGTATACCAATATATTTGTCCAAGAGCGGTAGCATCGGGCCCTAATGTGGGAGAAACCCCTTCTGGCAATAAAGAAGGGGGAAGCGAATTGAGTTTTTCTAATATCCGACTTCGACTCCAGTAGAATTCTACATCGTCATCAAATATCAAATAGATACTTGAAAAACCAAACATAGAATTGCTCCTGACACTTTTGACACCAGGAATACCTAACAAAGAAGAGGTAAGCGGATAGGTTATCTGATCTTCCACATCTTGAGGAGATCTCCCCATCCACTTTGTAAAAACAATTTGTTGATTCTCGCCAATATCTGGTATGGCATCTACGGAGACTGGGTCTCGGGGAAGCCAGTCTATATTACAATTGAACGGAGCGGTCACAATGCCCCACCCCACAAAAAGAAGTAAAAGGAGCCATGTGATAAGCTTGTTCTCTAAGAAGAACTTTACAATACTATTTATCATTGAAATCTAAATCATAGATCAAGAAACACCTCTTAAAGAGTACTCTAAAGCCGACAAAAGCATAAAGGAAATGTTATGTCATCATAGAGCTTCTCGCTAAAGAAGTCTTGTTACTCACATCAGTGAGTCGTACTTATACCATGATATAAGTGACCTATGAATGAATCAAATAATAAAAACCTGATACTGAACCTGAAAGTCAATATCCGGAGGAGGGGGCCTATAAGAAGTATAAGAGATGACTTGCTTTCCATAATTGGTATAAGACAACACAGGAAGGTCAATAATAGCATTCAGATCAAAGGTCTGATCAAATAACTCAGCCATCATCGGGGAGGTAAAGTCCTCGTCTAAGTCATCAATATGTACTTTTTTGTTCTTGCAGCAATTCGGATCTTCCTCCTCTGAGGCCATTTTCTTCATCGAAGCGCAAGAGGATGTTTTGCCGGAGCAACCCTTAGCATCATCATTGAAACTGATACCCACAAAGTTATCCTGACAATAATGTAGATTCACAGAATAATCGAAAGAAGTCAACAGCATTAGGCAGGCTAATGAGAAGCTTAGAATCCGATATATAAGACTGTACTTGTACATAATGTTAGGTAAAGATACATCATTTGGAACTTGATGCTGTTTTTCTTCCTTCTTTCATCAATGATCTAATAAACATTAATCAGCAGTATGGGCACCTGATGAAAACTGATACTCGCCATTTTCATTTGGAACAAATTCAAAATACCCCACTGTTGGAGCTTTCTTATCCCCATCCTTAACAATCCCTCTCATGTCTATCTGTAAATTGTAAAACCGTATTGTCTCTTTCTCTTTTACAACAGTATAAAATCCTTTAGCAAACCATTTCATTCTATCTACCACTTCGGGATTAATCCCATTCAAAAGATGATCGTTACTTGGGAAGTATTGAAAAGGAAGTTCGACATCATCTAAGATTGAATACTTGTGCATATAAAGTCCGTCTTCTGTTTTTGCCACTCCATACCAATTAACATTAGCAATGCCAACAGGCATAGTAAGCAATGATTGGTAGCTGATATTTTGTTTTGCTAATTCGTTTTTGAAATGTTCCTTTACATTTTCTTTAATACCTAATGTCCCTAACAAATAAAGAGTACTTACTACAATTCCTATGTAGTTATAGACAGTTTTGGAGGGTTTGTTTTTGAAAAAAAACAAGCTGCAAACCAATCCAATTAATAAAGGAAGGGTATAAACGGGGTCAACTACATTGATACTATCAAAACCAATTCGAGCATCCGAAAATGGTAGAAATAATTGAGTACCGTATGCCGTAAAAGCATCCAATAGCATGTGGGTAAACAATGCTAACCAAGTAAATATCCAAAGTCTTAGATAGCTTATTTGTTTAGCCCATTTAATTCGTTGCAAAACAGAAGCAATTAAAAACGCTCCAAGAATACTAAACATAATAGAATGGCTGTATCCTCGATGGATAGAGAGCATTTCAAACTTGTCGTAGAACAAATACAAGCCCACGTCGAGGTCTGGAATCATTGCAACAATTGCTCCGAGAACAGCTCCTTTATTCCCAATCTTTTTGCCTAAAACAGCTTCACCAATGGCTGCACCTAAAGCCGCTTGCGTTATACTATCCATTATTGTCTATTTCTTTTAAAAGTGGATCAGGGATTGAATAATAGCTCAACCCTGATCATTATTTATTCTAATATCCTGAATTTCTCCATTTGAATATCGCTGGAATAACAGCCAAGTTCAAAAATGTAGAACTTATCAATCCTCCCAAAATCACTATTGCCATTGGACTTTGAATCTCATTTCCTGCTTGGCCTCCTGCCAATGCTAAGGGAACCAATGCTAAGCCCGTGGTCAATGCAGTCATCAATATTGGATTCAGCCTGTCAAGGGACCCTTCGACAATCGTATCCCAAAGAGTAAGTCCTTCTTGCTGCAGCACTTGATAGCGACTCACTAATAGAATTCCATTTCGCGCTGCGATACCAAACAAACTGATAAATCCTATTGTTGACGCAATAGAAATAATGCCTGTAGTAAAGTACACAATGAATACTCCACCAATCAAAGCCAAGGGCAAATTCATTAATACAATAGCTGCTAATCCGAGGTTATTGAACTCCATATAGAGCAAAAGAAAAATGAGCAATATTGCTCCGATGGAAGTGATTAATAACATTCGGGTTGCTCGTTCTTCGCTTTCAAATTGTCCTCCATATTCTACTCGATACCCTTCTGGCAAAGTGATATTTTCACTAATAGTCGTTCGGATCTCATTGACTACACTTCTCAAATCCCTTCCGGCCACGTTAGCAGAAACAACGATTTTACGTTGTACATTTTCTCGATTTACAGAATTGGGATTGCCAGTTACATCAACAGTAGCTACATAATACAGGGGAATCTTCTCTCCATTATGCGCATCTATCAAACTATTTTTAATCGCTTCGGCAGTATTTCTATTTTGCTCATTGTATCGTACTACCAAATCAAAACTACGTTGTCCTTCAAAGATTTGTCCCACGGGTTCTCCAGCAAAAGCAACATCAATATAATCCATGAAATCACCTAATCGAATACCGTACTTCGCTAACATAATTCGGTTGGGTAAAATGCGAATTTGAGGCACTTCTATTTGCTGCTCTACATTGAGGTCAACCAAACCAGGGATACTCTCGATTTGTCGTTTGATTTGATTTCCAGTTGAGAATAATTTATTGAGGTCTGCACCAAAAATCTTAATAGCAATGTTTGCTCTCGTACCTGAAAGCATGTGGTCTATCCGGTGAGCAATGGGTTGTCCAATCGTAATATTTGTGCCTGGAACGACAGATAGTTTGGTTCTGACATCTTCTAAAAATACTTCTTCACTGCGCTGGGACAAAGTAAAAGGAACATCTATTTCAGAAGCATTAACCCCTTGTGCATGTTCATCCATTTCTGCCCTTCCTGTTCGTCTGGAAGTAATCGCCACCTCTGGCATCTCAAGCATTATCTCTTCAACCAAAGCACCTGCTTTATTTGATTCTTCAAGCGATGTTCCTGGAGGAGTGACTACGCTGATTACCAAAGATCCTTCATTAAACTCTGGCAAGAAACTACGACCTAAACCTGTCAGTAGAAAAATAGAAATAGCAAATAGAACCACTGCCAACAAGACCACTAAACGCGGTATTTTTAAAACCAATTCCAGTACTCTTCTATACCCAGATGCAACCGTTCTTTCTACCCAACTTCCTTTCGCCTGGCGTTGCAGTCGTTGCTCATTTGTCAATAAGTAACTGCTTAGAACGGGCGTTAATGTAACTGCTACGAATAGAGAAGTAAATATTGCTACGATAAAAGAAACTCCTAATGGCTGTAATAAGCGACCTTCCATCCCACTCAAAAAGAAGAGTGGTATAAAGGCAGTAATAATGATGAGTGTCGCTATTAAAATAGAATTTCTAATTTCACTTGATGCATCAAATATTATCTTTAAGGCTGCCTGTTTTTCTCCAGCTGGTTTATTGACATTTTCTCTTAGTCTCTTAAATATATTTTCCACATCAATAATCGCATCATCAACTAAAGCTCCTATGGCAATTGCCATTCCTCCCAAACTCATTGTATTGATGGTATAGCCAAAGAGTTTTAAAACGATGATGGTGACTAAGAGTGAAACAGGAATCGCAATCAAAGAAATAACGGTAGTTCTCCAGTTGAGCAGAAAGAGGAAGAGTACAATACTGACAAACAAAGCGCCTTCCAATAATGTCTTTTGTAGGTTATCAATAGAAGCCTGAATGAAGTTGGATTGTCGAAAGATATGGGTGTTCATTACCACACCATCAGGCAATTGTTTTTGTATCGCAGCCATTGTGTCATCAATGCGTTCTGTCAGTTTTAAAGTATTCGCATTCGGTTGTTTCATCAACGTCATGATCACGGATGATTTTCCAGATACTGCGGCATCTCCAATCTTAGGTGCGGCACTAATTCGGACTTCTGCCACATCTTCTATTTTGATGGGCGTATTCCCTTCCATTTTAATTAAAGCTTGTCCAATCTTTTGAACAGAATTCGTTCTACCCTCTCCTTGAATAATGTACTGATTGCCATATTCATTGATGAAACCACCGGAAGCATTTCGGGTCGAAGCTGCAGCTGCCTGTTCTAACTCCATTAAGGAAACACCGAAGTATTTCATCTTTTCGGGAGAGGCGGCTATTTCATATTGCTTGTATGCTCCACCAATTACGATGACTTGGGCCACGCCATTGATGGCCAATAATTGAGGCCGAATATTCCAGTCGGCAATGGTTCGTAACTCCATTAATGGCAAACTATCTGAACTCAAACTCAACAACATAATCTCTCCCATAATGGAAGAGATAGGTGCAAGTGTCGGGTTCTCTGCGCCTTCAGGGAGTTTGCTTTCTACTGTTGCTAATTTCTCAGCTACGATTTGACGGGCTTTATAAATATCTGTTCCCCATTCAAATTCTGCCCAAACAATAGAAATTCCCATTGCGGAAGACGAACGAATACGACGAATATTTGGTGCTCCATTTAAGGCTGATTCCAATGGAAAGCTAACGAGCCGTTCCACTTCTTCAGTTGCCATCCCATGAGCTTCGGTTAATACTGTAACGGTTGGCGCAGTCAAGTCAGGAAACACATCCACATCCATTTCGGTAGCGATGTATCCTCCTGTGACCATTATCATGGCAAATATCACCAAGACTAAGAGTCGATTTCTCAAGGAAATCTGTATGATTTTATTTAGCATTATTATTTTATTTTGAATACAAATTCCGTTAGTTATTTTCCTAAGCAATAATCCAACTCTATGCGGAAGGAATGAAATTTGTACAGGGCTGTTAAATACTGTTGTTTCACTTTTACCACCTGCTCCAGGCCATCTAAATACTCCAGATAAGTAATCTCCCCTTCTGCGTAGGCTTTCAAATTGACCTCGCTTTGTTCATTCACAATCGGAGTCAAATCTTCATGGAGATATTCCAGAATATGTATCTGATGTTCAAGGCGATAGCGGAGTTCACTAATCTTCCGTTCCAGCTCCTGTTCTTTGTTTCGTAAATCAGCCTCTTGGATCTTCACACCTACTTCTGCAGCTTCTATTCGCCCTTGATATGCCTTTTTAAAAAGTGGAATATTAACGCCTAATTGATAGCCAAATAATGGAAAATTCCCAGACATGGTTTGAAGTTTAAATCCCGAATTTATTTGTGGAAGTAGCTGTACTTTTTGAGATTCTATTTTAGCAAAAGCTTCTTCTTTCAATGCCTCTATAACTTGCAAGTGAGGATTATTTGCCATCATTGAATCTGGTGTAATAAAAGCGTCAAATGCCAAGTCTCCCTGTGCTTCATACAGGGTATCGGATTGCAACCATTGATTAAATAGAGTTAGAGCAATTTGATGTTTTTCCAAAACATGTTGCTGTTCTAATTCAGCTTGTCCTAACCGGGAGCGTGCTGCCAATTGAGGAATCCTTCCTGTTTCTCCTGATTCTAATTGCGTTGTAGTAAGGGATAAAAAGCTGTTGTAAAGTGTAAGGTTCTCGGCAACCAATTCCCTTTCTTTTTTAGCATATAACAATTGATAATATGCCTGTTCCACTTGTCGCTTGAGCTCATGGTCAGTTAAGGCTAATTGCTTCTGAGCCACCACTGCTCCTTGTTTGTAAAATGCTTTTTGGGCCCTAGCAACCTTAGGTAAGTAAAAGTTTTGCTGAATATTAATAGAATGAATACCTGTTTGGCCATTCACTCCGAACTCTTCTCCAGAAAGATAGAGTTGTGTTGGCTGCATGGGAATTCCCGCATCTGCCATTTTGTTCTGTTGATCAACTAATAATCTATCTCGTTCTAAACCAGCATAATTACTTCGAGCGATGCCAAGCGCTTCCTCCAAGCTTATAGAATTTGTTTGTCCTATGCTCAATGTTGTTAGGGCACAAACCAATCCCAGCAACAACAATAGTTGTCTTTTAAATTGTCTTTGAATCATCTTTGAAAGATTTAGGTCTGTGATTAATGTTCGTGTCCGTGCGCGGGAATGGTGGAAGACATAGATGCCATTTTGATTTGATAAGCACCTTTTGTTACGACCCATTCTCCTTCGGCAATGCCTGAAATAATTTGGACATTTACACCATCGTCGATGCCTAAATTCACTTCTCGTTTTTCAAAACTTTCTCCTCCCGTTTGGACATACACATAATTCGAACTATAATCTTGCATCAATGCAGCCTTCGAAATCACCAATTCCTTTTCAATCGGATTGGTCAATAAAAATAATTCGACATAAGAACCAGGGATGAGCTCATGCAGGTTATCCAGCTCAAACAGAACAGGAATAAAGCTGCTTCCTTGCTCAATCACTTTCCCGTAAGAAATCAATTTCCCATTATAATCTTCTATCGACTGAACCTCTTTCTGGTATGAGGTTTTAAAATTCGCAGACCTGATCATCCGTAATTTTGGAAGGTAAGTTTGAGACACCTCTGCTTGTAGAATCAAGCGGCGATTATTGGTGATTTCAATTAATGGCGTGCCCTCCTCTACGAACTGTCCATCGCTTACCATCACATTTTTTACAATGCCAGACATCGTAGCGGTTACGGATTGGCCTCCAGCGTTGTAACTGCCTGTTAAGGTTTTAAACTGGGCTTGCGCAATGGAATATTCCATCTTACGGCGCTCGTATTCCTTCTGTCCTATTATTTGATCCTTAGCCAAACCTTCTGCTCTGACAAGATCTGCTTTGGTTTTGTCTACACGGGCTTTTGTCACTTGGAATTTTTCTTCCATGTTGGATTCTAATAAGCCTTTACTACTAATAGTAAATAGGCTTTCGCCAACACGGACATCTCTACCTTCTTGTAGATTTTTACTTCTGAAAAACACAATACCACTACTCTTAGCTGCAATGATTTTTTCATCTCCTTTCACGGGTTGTATCTCACCAGAAGTATGTATCACTTCTCGGATGGGTTGTCGTTTTACCTCCTCTATAGCAAAGTCAATCTTCCATGATTGTTCTTTGAGAAAGGAAACCTCGTCACCCTCTGGTTGAGAAGGATTGGCCGCCATAGCTAAGGATTCATTTGGATAAACGGATAAATCATAAATAGTAATGGTGTCTGAAAATGACGCTGTTTTTAGGAAGAAATCTAAATCATAAACCCCTTCTTTATCAGGAGTGATAGCAGGTCTAAAAATACCAGGAGAAGAAGGTGCAGCGACGCTATTTCCTTTCACGTTTTGAGTTCCTTCTCGTAGTTGTATAGTTACTTCTCCTGATTGAATAGCTTTGAAATTTACCATTTCCGAAAAGTGAGCAGCAAAGCGACTCTCCTGACCTACAATCAGTGGAGGAAATTCAACAAAAAGTTCTGATTTTTTAGTCCAAATAGTAAATGATAGTGGTTCTAATTCTGGGCCATGAGGCGCATGTGTTTCATCACCGTGGCTATGATCATCCTGGGTATGTGTTCCCTCCCCATGTTCGTGTCCGCAACTATTGCAAATCAAAAGGAGCCCTACCACAATAGTGGCAGAGAAATATATGTATTTCATGTTATCTAATTCTTGAGTATAAAAAATTGAAATTGATAGATAAAGCTAGGAGGAAGCCTTAGACTGGTAGGATTAGACGAAAGCAGGAGGTGCTCTAAGAGGAGTATTTAAACGAGTTAATTTTCGTAAAAATAAGAGATGATAAGGAGGTGGATCCGATAGGGAATAAGCATCTACTTCACAAACAAGTTGCCTTTCGATCTCAATAAAAGGATTGACGGCAGTCCTTGGCTCAATAGCCTTTTGTGTAGTACGTTCCTGAAAAGCATATAGATGCTGATCATTAGGATTGTCCGCTTGGTTAATTTTTTCTAATAGATGCCCGAGGAAGTGAAATATACCAACATGGAATTGGTGTTCATGATGCTGGTCTTGGAAATCTCCGTGTTGATGAGAAATAGCTGACTCGGTCAGTATGTTTTTAACTTCTGGAAGAGGCAATACATTTTGCTGCCACACTACCAGCAGGTAGGTAGCCAAAAGCACAATACTTTGTATTCTTCTTTTACTACACATTATCTCTAAGAACGAAGGTATCGCTATATTTTTAAGTTGTTCTTTTTATCATCATAATTCCTATTATGTGATCTCTCAAGCATTAAACGAGAGTTTGTTTCTTAGTTGTATCTGTAATTACTAATACATCCTCATCCAATAAAGATCGTTCTATACATTGATTTCTGTACTGAGGTTCTGACCGTCTCGTAATCCACTGTTATTTAGGCTTTCTACATCAAAATATAATCCTGAATCCTTCTAACCCATTTCTCCCACCAAAACACCTCTGATTTTCAAATACTTATACAAAGTCGGCTTACTTATTCCTATTTCGCCACAGATCTCAGATACAGATAACCTACCCTCCTTATATAGTGCGGAAGCAATAGATACTTTTTGCTTTGCTGCTGGAGAAAGACCTTTGGGTCGGCCTCCTACCCTGCCCCAGGCACTAGCTGAGGCGAGGCCATCTGTTGTCCGCTCGATATTGAGATCTCATTGAAAACAGGCTATGACTTATCTTATGTTAAATAGAGTTGTTGGATCATCATTCTATTCCCTTTTGAAAACTCAAGATTTATAAATGCGCCGTCACAAGGGCTGCTCTATCCGGTAAATTGTCATGAGTATCCAGATAAAATATAAGACCTCCCTTGTAGGTTATGCGACATTTACAAAGTACATGCTTAATACTCCTCTATTCCTCATCATTATATTCCCCCTGGGTTGACATTGGAAATGATCTTTAACCAGTAAATAAAGATTTTCAGAAATATTAATCTTACCGACTTCACAGGCTGATTCTAGTCTTGAAGCGATATTGACAGTATCGCCCCAGATATCATATGCAAATTTTTTCTTACCGACTATTCCTGCTACAACTGCTCCGACATGAATTCCGACTCGCATCTCAAAAAATGGTTTATTATCTCTTATATTTTTTTTTCGAACGTCAACAATATGTTGTTGTAGCTCTATTGAAGCTTGAATAATTTTTTCAGGTTTGAATTCTGATTTATTAAGACCATATGCACACATGTAAGAATCTCCAATTGTTTTTATTTTTTCAATCCCGTAATTGCTAATAATTTTATCAAAAGCTGTGAAATAATTATCTAATTCATTGACCAGATCTTCAGGGGTCATAGATTCTGAAATTTGTGTAAATGATTTGAAGTCTGTAAATAAGACACAAACCTGATCGAAATGTCGCGGTTTGATCATCCCGTTTTCTTTCATCTCTTCAGCAACATCTTCGGGTAGAATATTTAACAGGAGCTTCTCAGATTTATTCATTTCTTGAGTCAATATTTCATTCTTATCTACCAACTGATGTTCCTTTCTTTGATTTTCAGATTTGAAAAAGTAAACGATCATAAAAAGGCCTAAAAATGTAAATACATGATTTTCAATATACAAGTTTGCTCCGGCAGAGGCAGCAAAAGGTGTTACATGATCGAATAAGTATTTTGCCACCCAAAATGCCGCTACGTTAAATAAGAAAAAGAAACTGATCGTACTAAACCTTTCAAAAAAGAGCATGGAAGCAACGCTGCTGCAAAACAATAGGTATTCTGCTCCATCAGCCTCTCCATGTGCAACAGCGAAATAAGAAAATAACAATGCATTAAATAAGATAAAAAAGGTTCTTGCAATGTTATAAAGCCCCAATTTATTAATAAAAATGGTGAGCATATAAAGAACCACAGCAACAATACTTTCATAAAAAATTGCGCTAAAGGTCATGTCAACATAGGCGATCGAAAAGCCAAAAAAGATAATTGCTGCAAAGAAACATATCCCATTAAGCAGCCTTGTTCTCCTAATGACCCAGTCTGACATATTATCTTGGATGCCAGTCTTTACAACAGCATCCAGAATTCTACTAATTTTTCGAAACAGATTTTTAATAAGTTTAATTTACAGTATTCAAACCAACTAAAGTAACTAATTTATGACAATAAGAGGTAGTCTTTCCAATAAGGAGTTAAGAACAAATTATGTGGGTCCATCTTCTTTCTTAGTTCTTCAAAATCACCCATTTTAGGGTAAGATTCGCGAATATATTTTGCCCACATTGGAATCTCTTTGCCCGGCAGGTATTTTCCTAAATGTAGTCTAAAAGGAATTTTATATTTTTTAAACAACTGATAGTATTGATAATAAAAATCAATTGGACTTCCCGCATCAGTAGCAAAGCGCATGAAATTTAATCTTATGGATTTCTGATTGTAACCCGGACTTAACCAAAATGGGCTGGCCATAGACCCAAGAATCTCGAGGGTGTAAAATCCTGTAGCTTTCTCTCCTTGCTTATCAAAATCTTTTTTCAAAACTTTTATAGCCAATTCAGCTTTCTCAATTGGGAACCACAATTCGGTATAATCCAGGTTCATTAATGGGTTGCTGAATTCAAATGTATCCATTGGCAAACTTCCCAACCAATAGTCCCAAAATTGCTGGGCTGGGTTTTTATCAGTATTAACGGGGTAATAAAAATCAGTTAAAAGAGGATATAAACCTGGAGCCATGGCATCGATCAAAGCCACGATACCTTCCAACTTTTCTTTAGGTATATTGATCTTATTGGCATCTAAAAAAGCATAAAGCCAGCTCGGCCAGCTAGTAACTAATCCAAAAATAGTAGCAGAAAGCAATTCTGATGAATAGCGATCAGTCAATATTTTGGGAAATACAGGAACATAAGGTTTAGGTTCAAAAAGATTACTTCCTGTAGTTTGATCATTGTAGTCACTGAGGCTCATTTTTCGTGCTTTCCAGTTTATCGTGCGATGCAAGGTTTGAAAAGGCCACCAAAGTGTTCGTGCATATTCTTGATTACTGAAATAATCTATAAGTCCAGGTTTATCAGATCCACTTACACCAAATAAATCAAATGGTGCGTCCTCAGCATTTGTTGTAACCTCAGATCCTATGATGTTAAATGCTGGAATACATTGTAAGGTAACTTCGTAGATGACGCCCATTAACCCCACTGATGATCCGATACCAAAAAAAGTATCATCTGGATTGTCAGTTTTTTTGAACTCTTGTATATCTCCTTGTCCATCAACTAATTTGATGGACAAAATAGTGTCATCAAAGGAATGTGATAAAGTAGCACCCGAGCTTCCTGTACTGATAAAGCCCCCAACTGTCTGATGTGCAGCATCTGGCACATTAGGTAATGCCCATCCTTTTTTATTAATCAATCGATATAGTCCATTGAGTTTATTGGACGTACACGAGGGATCAAAAGGGTCGTTTGCCAGATTACATCCCGCACCAACTTTGACTTGATAGTTATCTTCGAAGGAAATGTGACGAATCTGGTCTAGCTGAATGGTCATGGCCTGATCAACAGAAATGGCAGGCAAAACCGATTGGGCAGCTCCTCTGACACGAACTTTTAAATTGTTTTTGATAGCATATTTTATTAATGCACTAATGTCCTTTTCGTCCCTTGGATGATAAAGTCCATTTTTACCTGGTGTGATCATGATTCTTATTTTGTGGTGATGCGTTATTCTGTAAATAGTTCTAACTCCTTCTTCTAGGCTATTCCGAGGTGTTCGCGCCAATATTCATTGACAAAGATTTGATGAGGATCTACTTTATTTCTCAATTCCATCCAAGCTGACCACTTATGGTATCTGTCTGATAAGTATTCTACCCAAGTTTTATATCTTCTTTTGTCCTTGTCAGAACCGGTGTAGTCACCTTTCGGTAAATATTTTCCCCAATGTGGTCTGAAATCAAATGGAGCCAGTAAGTCCCAGAATCTTTGATAAAATTCAATTGGGTCGCCGAGATCATTCCCAAACCAAAAAACATCTATTCTGACTACATCTGTTTTGTAAGCCGGACTCATCCAGCATTTGCTATATTTCGCTGCATATACTTCACAACTAAATGCACCAGTATTCTGTGGACCTTCTTGATAAAATTCATGAAGTGCCCGCATGACTTCAGTTGACTGCTCAATCGGAATCCAGAGTTCTGTAAATTTTACTGGAAACATCTTGTCGTTCATTTGATTATCCATCGGCAATCCCTTCCAACCCACATCTGCGAAATTTTGAGGTCCGCATTTTGGATCATCTATCTTTACAAATATATCCAGAATCTGAGGTAAGATCAAAGGATAAAAACTAGTACCAACAATTAATTGTAAGGCCTGTGAAAATGTTGAATTGCCAAGAATTTTTACTAACCAGTTGGGCCATTGTCCGATGCTGGAATATATTATATCAGCGCCCAAAGTAGCAGGCTGAGCCGAACCAAATATGTAGGGTACTTCATGATAAGGTTTTAGTTTTGGGAGAGGGTCGGGAAGATCTGGAACGCATTTATATTTCTTCTCATGAAGATATGCATTCTTAGCATACTGTTGAGCCTCATCCTGAGTTGCTTTTTGAGCCTGCCATACAACCAATTTATTTACACCCATCTGAGGCCACCACATCAACCTTGTAAATTCTGTATTGCATAAAAATGTAGCCAGATCAGGAAATTTTGAATCCTTAATACCAAAGACATTAACTTGAGAATCCACCGTTTTTGATATTGTTTCACTACCTGTGATATAAAATTTTGGATCACATTTTACTGTAATACTCACGATAACACCCATAAGACCCATGGATACAGCAATGGCAAAGAAAGGATCATCGGGATTATCATCTTTTGGACGATTATAGGTCACCAATTTCACCTTATCATCTTTGATCTGCACAATATCAATAGATTGCAAAGGGTCATCAAACGAATACCTGGTTGACCCTCCTGATGATCCTGTCGACATAAATCCTCCTATTGTTTGATGTACAATTCCACCAAGATCTGACAATGCCCAACCTGCCTGATCGATTTGATACAGGAAAGAATTCTCTTCATAAGATATTCCTGTAGGATCATAAGGATCTTTTCCAAGATGGCATCCTGCTTGTACAGTAGCAAGACCTGTCTGGGCTTCAATTGATACAGCATCCATCTTGGAAAGCATCACAAATCGATATTTACGACCATCTCGAGCTTGATTTTCGAGATCACCGATGATAGGAAATGAGTGTGCAGATCCTCGCATGCAGATGACTTCTTTATTGCGATGAGCTTCTTCTACGAGAGAAATGACTTCTTGATTGTCGGCAGGTAACCAATAAGTTATACCATTGACGGAAATGTTATCTATCATTTTCTGGTTGGTTTATTAAGCAATGTGCTTCAAGTTAGTATTTTTTGATATCATTCTCGAAGTTTAGAGAAGGCTATAGAATGGGACAATCAATAACTCACATATAGAAGAGCAAGCATTCAATCAATTGTTAACTGATATACAAAAGACAGAATTACTTTTAAAAGTGTTGAGCAATTGATTAATGTTGTCTCGATGAAAATTACTGACAGACAATAATGTTATACACAAATCGATTAGAAAATGAGTTATTAGGTTGTTGGCAATTTCTGGAAATTGTCCGTCATCAATGTACTCAATTCCAATTTATGATTTTCCAAGTTATTGAAAAAATGC